>DWUR01000055.1 GCA_019120635.1 Candidatus Corynebacterium intestinavium
GTCTTGGAGACCACCACTGCCCCATCGAGGCCGGCGTTCTCAGCAATCCAGAACGCCGGGCGACGCAGCGCCAGGGTTTCCTCCATGACACCAACGCAACGTGCATATCTACCGCCCCCTGCCCTCAACGCGTCTTTCTCGTTCAGGTACAAATAAGCGATGCGCATGACGGATGTAGTGCGCCGTTCTCCTGTGGAAGTGCGTCCTTACTCTCTATTTGCCATAACCGCCGCCACCAGCTGTCTGAATAGCGACGGCCTGCCCTGCCTTAATTGTCAGCTTGGTCATAGATTCCAACTGGCTAACCTCATCGCCGTCGCGGAGAGTGATCTGCGCATTCGAGCCCTCTGCCCCTTCCGCAAGGCTCCACGGCTGGGTCGTGACGCGCGAAGTGCCGGCTACCACCGTGGCGGTTCCCCGGGTGAGCATGAGGCTCCGGAGGAGGCCATTGCCTCCGGAGGCGGATCCGTCGCCGCCCGTCCCACGGGCGATTTCGTAGCGCTCCACCCGTAGCGGGTACTCCCTTTCAATGACTTCGCACGGAGTATTCCGAGTGTTCGTCATGTGGGTATGAACGGCGGATTCGCCGTCGAAGCCGGGTGCTGCACCCTGACCGCCGCCGTAGGTTTCGACGTAGGAGTAGTAGTCCCCGTTGAGCGGATCGACACCGCCGATCGTCACAATGCTCATGGACCCGCTGGAGGCAGCCGGCACACGCTCATCCGTGAATTCGTTAAGCGCACCCAGGATCGTGTCCACAATTCGCTGCGAAGTTTGTGTGTTGCCGTGGGCGACAGGAGCCGGGAACTGGGCATGCACCAGGCTGCCGGGGCGAGTCTTGACATTGATCGGCGCAGTCAAGCCCGCATTCGACGGCAGGCTTGGATCGGCGATCATCTTCACAACATAGGAAGCACACGCCAGCGCCACCGCGTAGGAACAGTTGACGGCACCTGCCACTTGGTCGGCAGTCCTGGTGAGGTCAATCGTGATCTCATCGCCTGCGATCTCAACCTCAGCGTGGATGGGGATCATGTCCGGCTCCACACCGTTGTGTTCCAAGTAGTCGGTGAAACTGCCATTGCCGTCCGGCAGGGAGGCAATCGCCGCTCGGGTGCGACGCTCACTGTAAGCAACCAGCGAGTCACAGGAATCGAAGAAGCGCTGCACGCCCCATTCCTCAATGAGCTCGGTGATGCGCCGGGCCCCCAGGCGGTTGGCGGATACTTGCGCCATGAGGTCACCGCGGGTTTTCTGGGCGGTGCGAATGTTCGTCAGCATGAGCGCCACAACCTCGGTCTGCATCTCTCCTTCCGCAAACAAGCGGATGGGTGGGACGCGGAGGCCCTCCTGGAAGATCTCGGTCGCGTCCGTGGCCATGGAGCCGGGCGTGGAACCACCGACGTCCACGTGGTGGGCCATCGTCGCCACGTGAGCCACCAATTTCCCACCGACGAAGACGGGCGTGATGACGCACATGTCCGGCAGGTGCGATCCACCCAGGTACGGGTTGTTCGTCATGAGGACGTCGCCGGGGCGGATGTTCTCCTTGCCGTACTCTGCAATCGTGTTCTCAATGAGGGTGGGCATCAGGCCCAAGTGCAGCGGAATGTGCTCCGCCTGCGTGATGAGGTGCCCCTCGGGGTTATAGATGCCTGCTGAACAATCCCGTCGGTCCTTGATGTTCGGGGAGTAGGAAGTGCGGATGAGCGCCGTTCCAACTTCCTCAGACACAGAGGTCAAGCGGTTGCGGGCGATCTCCAATTCGACCGCATTGAGTTTTGCGGACTCACTGGTCATCTTCATCACTCTTTCGGGTACTCAGGTGCAGGAAGCCCTGCTCATCGCAGTGGCAGGATTGGCTGGGGTGAACAAAGGTCGTCGTATCGAACTGGTCGATCACCATAGGACCGTTCATGGTTACCCCGGCCGGGATTGTGTCACGGTCGTAGATTCCGACGTCCGTCCATTTGCCGTCAATGTAGACCTGGCGGGTTTCCTTCGGCTGCGGCACGTCACCGCCCGCGGTTCGCGCGCTAGCCTTTTGCGCTTCAGTCTGCTCGATGGTCGCGGTGAGGCGGGCCACGGTGATCTCCATCGTCGCGTCGTCATCGCTGTAGCCATAGCGTTCAGCGTGCGCGGCATCGAAGGCGGCGCGCTGTTCGTGCCAGCTATCAGCTAGCGGCAAGGTCAGTTCGTAGCTCTGGCCGACGTAGCGGGCGTCCACCAAAAACTCCCGGTGGAAGTTGTCGGTCTCCATTTCCGTTCGGGCTTGTTCTTCCAAGGTCTTGAAGAACTTATCTAGCGGGTCTAGGCGGGTCCAGGCGTTCGCCTGGACGGGGTGGGCGAAGTCGTGGCGGATGGGGGCATCCAACATGCCCACTGCAGAGGCAATGCCCGGGTGGGGTGGAATGATGGCCGATTCCATGCCCAGCTCGACAGCGAGGTCCGCGCCGTGCAGAGGGCCGGCTCCGCCGAAGGACATGAGGTGGCAAGAGCGGATGTCCACACCGCGCTCCACGCTGACCTTGCGGATACCGCGGGCCATCGTGGCGGTGATGACCTTAATAATGCCCTCGGCACATTCTTCAGCGGATAGGCCCAGCTCCTTTCCGAATTCCTCCATGCGCTTGCGGGCGGAGCCGATGTCCAGTTCAAAGCGCCCACCGAGCAGCTTGCCTCCCAATCGGCCCAACACGGCGTGGGCGTCGGTCACGGTCAGTTCGGTCCCTCCCCGTCCGTAGGCGATAGGGCCGGGGGCGGCACCCGCGCTGTTCGGGCCCACGCGCAGGCTGCCGCCGGTGTCCAGCCACGCAACCGAGCCACCGCCAGCGCCGATCGTGTGCACGTCCACGCTGGGCAGCCGCAACGGCATGGAGTCGATCTCTGTGAAATTCGCTTCGTCCGGAACACCATCGCGGATCAGCGCAATGTCCGTGCTAGTGCCGCCGATGTCGAAGCTGACTACATTCTTCAGCCCCAGCGAGTCCGCCCAGTTCGCGGCCCCCACCACACCCCCGGCGAGACCCGAGAGCACCGTTTTGGCGCTCTGCGTGCTGGCCATCTGTGGGTTGAGCAGTCCACCGTTGGACTGCATGACCCACAGCTTCGAAGGAATCTTCAGATCCTTGATGCCGCCCTGCAGTTTGTCCATGTACTTCGATACCTTTGGCCGCACATAGGCGTTGATCGCAGCCGTTGAAGTGCGGTCGTACTCGCGCATCTCTGTCACGACGTCGGTGGCTGCAGAAACCACGGGAGCCGCCCCAAGCTCCGTGAGTCGCTCCATAGCGGCACGCTCATTCTGGCCGTTGGTGTAGGCGTTGATGAACGACACGATAAGTACATCTAGCTCGGCATCGCGAATCTTCTCCGCCAGCTGCTCCAGCTGATCATCACGCAACGGTGTGACAACTTCACCCTCGGCGTCAATGCGCTCGTCAACCTCAAAGATGAGCTCATCCGAGATGAGCGGTTCTGGCCGGGTCTCTCGGTAGTCGTAAATGGATGGGCGCGCCTGGTGGGCAATCGCCAGCACATCACGGAAGCCCTGCGTGGTCAGGAGACCAATCCTGCCGCCCTCGCGGGTCAGCACGGTGTTCGTGGCGACGGTGGTGCCGTGCACAAGCCGCGTGATTTCCTCCGGCCTGCGGCAAATCTGCTCCAAACCGCCCACGATGCCGTCGATCACAGCTTCATTCGGTGCATCCGGGGTGGACGGCACTTTCCATACGAATAGTTCGCCATCATCGTGGCGAATGCCAATATCCGTGAACGTGCCGCCAGTATCTACGGCGACGTGCAGTCCCTCAGCCATAAATGCTCCTTCACTCACAGTTCGACGAGTTCTGAATTCTTCGTCTCCGGCAGCATTGAGAGGGCAATCAACCCTGTCACTGCACCGATGACAGCAATCGTCATAATCGAATTTCCCCAGCCAATCGTTTCGGCTGCCAGGCCGACCGTCAGGGGGCCGAAAGCGGCCAGACCGCGGCCGAAATTATAGGCAAAGCCCTGGCCAGTGGCGCGAATCTTCGTGGGAAACAGCTCTGCCAGGTAAGCGCCGGTGCCACCGGCCTGGCCGGATGCGAAGAATCCCAGCAGGAAGATGATCGGAACACCCAGTTCCGGCGTCGCCGCCGGGGTGAAAACGAACAGAGACACGCTCAGGGCCGAGCCGACGAAGAAGATAAGGAACGTAGGACGACGTCCTATCCAATCCAGGAAGAACCCGGAGGAGACGTAACCGACGAACGACCCCACGATTGCCACCGAGGTGAAGCTGAACGTTCCCACGATGTCCAGCCCCCGCTCTTCCCCCAGGTAGGTGGGGAGGAAGATGAATACGGAGTAATAAATGCCCTGCACACCGATGCCTAGAAGGGTGGCTGCCACCGTCGTCTTGGCCAAGCTGCCCTTGAATAGCTCACTGAAGCTCGCCCGGTTGGGTTCTGGCTCTTCTTCCGCCTGATTCTGAGATGTAGCCAACTCCGTGGCGTCCTTCGTGGTGCGGCGGATGATGAAAGCCAGAACTGCTGGCAGGATGCCCACCAGGAACAGGTAGCGCCAGGCGACTTCAGGCGGGAAGATAGAATAGACGGCCAGGTAAGCGACCGCGGAAACGCCCCAGCCGATGGCGTAACAGCTTTGGATGAATGCCAGTACACGCCCGCGTTTTTCTGGCTGCGCGTATTCGGCGACCAAGGCGGCACCGACGGCCCACTCACCGCCGAAGAATAAACCTTCGAGGGTTCGCCACAGCAGGAAGTCGAACATGCCCTGCGAGGTGGCGGTCAGCCCGGTGAACAGGCTGTAGCCCAAGATGACAACGGACAACATCTTCACGCGGCCATACCGGTCGGCGAGGTTTCCGAAGATCATCCCGCCGATGGCGGAGGCGACGATGCTGATGGCGCTGACCCAGCCCGCAGAACCAGAGGTCATGCCAAGAACCGGCATGGCTGCTGTCAGCGCGAAGCCGTACATGGACCAGGTGAAGCCGTCCAGGCCCCAGCCGATTCCGGACGCCACGATGGCCCTTCGCCGGTATTTCACTGTCAATTCTTCAATGTTTTCTACCGGTGGTGCCATGTAACCCTCCCTGACTGCAACGTCGATCGGTTCTTCTATGCAGGATGGATATACCGTTTCATGATCTTATTGATTTGTGAAGCCAATCACAGCAGGTGGAGGTTTTCAGGGCATGGATACCCGCCTGCGGTCTGGCTTTTCGGTCGGGACCTTCGCTCTGCTACGGGCTCTTAACCGGGGGCGGCTCCAACCCCAGTTTTGGGCTGTGCCGTGCCATATTTCGCGAGTTTCCTGACACGCCACGGCCCAAAACCAGGTTCGCCCCTCGAATCTTTGCCCGCGGTACGCTGACCCGCGCCCGACCCCAGACCCCGCGCTTTTCACGTTTTGCAGAGTTTAATGCCGCTTTCCCCGATTTTCCGACATCAAACTCTGCAAAACATGCGTTCCGCGGACGAGGCACACGGGCGGATCACTGCACAAAGCGAAACCCCGGCCGGGGAATCCCGGTCCGGGGTTTTGCCGTCTCAGCTCTCAAGCTCCGAGAGCGCTTAGCTACTAGTGCTGGTGGCCACCAGCTGCAGGCTCAGCCTTCTCTGGCTTATCGACCACAGCGGTCTCGGTGGTCAGCACCATGCGTGCCACGGAGGTGGCGTTCACAACGGCGCTGTGCGTGACCTTCACCGGGTCGATGATGCCCTGCTCCAGCAGGTTGCCGTACTCGAGGGTCGCAGCGTTGAAGCCGGAGCCATTCTCCTGCTCCGCGGTCTTGGAGACCACCACTGCCCCATCGAGGCCGGCGTTCTCAGCAATCCAGAACGCCGGGCGACGCAGCGCCTTAGCCAGGGTCTTCATGCCCACGGCCTCGTCGCCGGTCTCTGTAGCAGCCAGTTTGTCGATCTCTTCAGCGATCTGCACGAGCACGGACCCGCCACCGGCGATCACGCCCTCCTGCGCAGCGGCACGGGCCGCGTTGATCGCATCCTCGACGCGCAGCTTGCGCTCGTTGACCTCGGTCTCGGTCGCGCCACCGACGCGCAGCACAGCCACGCCGCCGGACAGCTTCGCGAGGCGCTCCTCGAGCTTCTCGCGGTCCCAGTTCGAGTCGGTGTTCTCGATGTCCCGACGCAGCTGGGCGCGGCGCTCGGCCACGGCGTCCAGCGAACCGCCGCCGTCAACGATGACGGTCTCGTCCTTCGTGACGGTGATGCGGCGCGCGGTGCCCATGTCGTCCAGGGTGACGGCGGACAGCTTCCCGCCGAGCTCCTTGTCGACGACGGTGGCGCCGGTGACGATGGCCAGGTCATCCATGAATGCCTTGCGGCGGTCACCGAAGTACGGGGACTTCACGCCCACGACCTTCAGGGACTTGCGGATGGAGTTGACCACCAGCATCTGCAGGGGCTCGCCCTCGATGTCTTCGGCGATGATCAGTACTTCCTTGCCGGACTGGGCGATCTGCTCCAGGACCGGCAGGAAGTCCGGCAGGCTGGAGATCTTCTCGCGGACCAGCAGGACCAGCGGGTTTTCCAGGACGGCCTGACCGGAATCAGTGTCAGTGACGAAGTACGGGGACAGGTAGCCCTTGTCGAAGGACAGGCCTTCGGTGACGGTGACTTCGTCCTCGAGGGACTGGGACTCCTCGACGGTGACCACGCCGTCGCGTCCGACCTTCTCGAAGGCGTCGGAGACCATCTTGCCGATGGACTCGTCGCGGGAGGAGACGGTCGCGACATTGGCGATCGCAGCGGCGTCGGAAACCTCCTGCGCGCGCTCCTTCAGCAGCTCCACGACCTTCTCGGAGGCGGTGGCGATGCCGCGGTTCAGGGCGATCGGGTTGGCGCCGGCGGCGACGTTGCGCAGGCCCTCGTTGATGAGTGCCTGGGCCAGCAGGGTGGCGGTGGTGGTGCCGTCACCTGCGATGTCGTTGGTCTTGATGGCGACGGACTTCACCAGCTGCGCACCGAGGTCTTCGAAGGGGTCTTCGAGGTCGATGTCGCGGGCGATGGTCACGCCGTCGTTGGTGACCAGTGGGCCACCGAAGGCACGGTCCAGCACGACGTTGCGGCCGCGCGGGCCGAGCGTCACCTTCACCGCGTCAGCGAGCGTGTCGACACCCTTCTGGAGGCCCTGGCGGGCTTCTTGATCAAATGCGATGAGTTTGGACATGCGTTACCCGCTTACTTTTCGATGACGGCGAGGATGTCGCGCTGGTTGAGCAGCAGGTACTCCTGGCCCTCGTACTTCAGCTCGGTGCCACCGAACTTGGAGAAGATGACGGTGTCGCCTTCCTTGACGTCCATCGGGATGCGGTCGTCATCGTCTGCCCAACGGCCCGGGCCGACTGCGACGACGGTTGCTTCCTGCGGCTTCTCCTGTGCGGAATCTGGGATCACCAGGCCGGATGCAGTGGTGGTCTCTGCTTCGACGATCTGGACCAGAACGCGGTCCTCGAGCGGCTTAATGTTGACGTTAGCCACGTTGAATACCTCCGTGTATTCCTCAAGGTTTTCTTTGTGCCCCGTTTATTGGGGCTTGGTTCTTTTGTGCCGGTTTGTTTTCCGTGCACAGTCGTCGTCGCGGGTGAACAACTGTGTGTCAAACAACCCGACTAGCACTCTACCCACCCAAGTGCTAATCCTCAACAGCGCCGGTTGAGTCAGGCTTACTCAGCCTTGTTCAGCCCCGCTCTGACTTGCCGCCGCGGTCGCTCATCGCAAGGCGACCGACGGCGCGCCCCTTCTGTTTCCGTCCATCGTCCCCTCCCTTTTTTGCTTTAACACCCCCCCGCCACCGCTGGCCCCGGATCTTCCGCCTAGTCGGTGAGGATCGGGACCTCCACCTCAAGGGCCGGATCGGTACCGACGGACATCGCGGTAGGCTGGGCACCTTCGCTGATGAGCTGCGCGGCCAGGGCGGCGATCATCACGCCGTTATCGGTGCACAGTGGCAGCGGCGGGATGCGCAACTCCACCCCGGCGTCCCGGCAGCGGTCGGCGGCCAGCCCGCGCAGCCGGGAGTTCGCGGAGACTCCGCCGCCGAGCAGCAGCACCTTCGCGCCGGTGTCCTCGCAGGCGCGCAAGGCCTTGGCCGTGAGCACGTCGGCCACGGCTTCCTGGAAGGAGGCACACACATCCTCCACTGGAATGGCGTTCTCCCCCACCTGCCCCGCGGCCTCGGCACGCTCGACGAAGCGCGCGACGGCGGTCTTCAGGCCGGAGAAGGAGAAGTCATAGCGGGAGTCTTGCGGGCGCATCATGCCGCGCGGGAAGGCGATGGCCTTGCGATTGCCCTGGCGGGCCAAGCGGTCGATGACGGGCCCGCCCGGGTAGCCGAGCCCGAGGAGGCGAGAGACCTTGTCATAGGCCTCGCCGGCGGCGTCGTCGAGGGTGCTGCCAAGCTCCGTCATGGGCTTGCCCACGCCATCGACCTGCAGGATCTGGGTGTGCCCGCCGCTGACGAGCAGCGCGATGGCATTCTTCAGCGGCTCGCGCCCCTCCTCCGTGAGCGCCTCGACGGCGACGTGCCCGCCCAGGTGGTTCACGGCGTAGAACGGCACTTCCCAGGCGGCGGCGTAGGCCTTGGCCGCGGCGGCACCAACCATGAGCGCGCCGGCGAGCCCCGGTCCGATGGTCACGGCGACGGCGTCCGGGCGCTGCCCGATGCGGGTCTGCTTCTGCAGGCTGCGCATCGCCGCCCGCATGGTGGGCTGCATGGCCTCCAGGTGGGCGCGGCTGGCGATCTCCGGGACCACGCCACCGAAGCGGGCGTGCTGTTCCATGGAGCTGGCGACCTGGTTGACGAGCTCCTCGACGACCGGGGCGCTGCCTGTTTCCCCCTGCTCGCCCTCGGCCTTGATCATCCGGACGACGCCGACGCCGGTCTCGTCGCAGGAGCTTTCGATGCCCATGACGAGCATGGACTCTGTGGCATCGGAAGCGCTCCCCTGCGCGGCGGTGCCCTGCGCACCCTCCTCGACCGGGCCTGGGCGCTTCTCGTCGGGGCGGAACATGGTGAGGGCATCTGCACCGGAGGGCTGGTAGTAGCCCTTGCGCCGGCCCGTGACCTCGAAGCCATAGCTTTCGTAGAGCCCCACGGCCGGGGCGTTGCCATCGCGGACCTCCAGGTACACCGGCCCACCGATGACCTGGAGGGGCTCGAAGATCTTGTCCATCAGCAGCCGGGAGTAGCCCTTACCCTGCTGCTCGGGCGACAGCGCGACGGTGTGGATCTCCCACTCTGGGTCCGCGGTCGGGCCGTTGAGCGCGATGCCCGCGTAACCCTGCAGCTGGCCTGCCACCCGCAAGGCGACGTAGTAGTTGCGGGGGTTGGCCAGCTCGGCGCGGAAGGCCTCCAGGGACCAGGGAGATTCCTCGCTGAACAGCTCCTGCTCAATCCCCGCCATCGCCTCCAGGTCAGCCAGGGAGGCGCCGTCCAGGGTCAGCAGCTCCACTGTTGGTTCGGTGTTCGCGGGTTCGGTATTCGCAGGCTCAGCTGGTGCTTCTTCCGCCCCAACCCCGCTGGTCGCCTGCGCGGCAGCACCCGTCGAGTCCTCGGCTGGCTCCACCGAGGCCGCGGCACCCCCGGCACCAGCAGTCTTCTCCAGCGCCGCACTCCCCTCCGGCGCAACCCCTTCCAGCGTGCCCTCAGCTTCTCGCTGCTGGGCCTCCAGCCGGTCGAAAGCCGCCACGTCCTCGGCGGCCACGGCGAAGTTCACCGCGGCAGTGCGCTCCTTGCGCTTCGGCTCCGCGGCATCCGGCCGGCGCAAATACTGCGCCACCAGCGGGCGGCGCAGCCGCTCCACGAAGTGCCCCTCCCCCTCGAGCCACCACAGCTGGTCCGCGCCCGCCAACGCCAGCCCCTCGGGTGTGGGGTACGCATCCTCCGTGATGATGCGCCAGGCCTCGGTCGCAGCCTTCTCCTCCCCCTCAAGCCTCTCGATCGCGCGCGCCACCTCCGCGGTCAGCGCGACCGCGATGGGCTTGGAGCCGTGCTCAGCCAGCACGTCCGCGGGCTTGCCCACGGCCGGCCCAGCGACCAGCCGGCCCGCCTCGGTGGCGGTGGCGGAGTACCACTCGCGCCTCCTGGCGTCGGAAAGAACGAGGCATTCCTGGTGACTAGCCGCAACGCTGGCGGCGGTGGCGGACAGCGAATCCACCCCGAACACCGGAACACCGATCGCATCCGCGAACGCCGCCCCCGTCGCCATCCCGACGCGCAGCCCCGTAAACGGCCCCGGACCAGTGCCGACGACCACCGCTTCGACGTCCCGCGGCCGCAGCCCCGCCTCCGCGAGGGACTCCTGAATATGCGGGACCAGCAGCTCCATGTGGCCACGCGGGTTGCGCTGCACTCGCTGCGAGAGCGTGGTCGCGGAGTACTCAAACGTGCCCCAACTGCCCGCCCGACGGTTGACCTCAACGAGGCCAGAAACAACGTAGGACGTGGCGGTATCAATCGTGAGCACGAGCATGGGGGTTAGTGTACTACCCCGCGCAGACACGCCCTTCGCGCTCCATCAGCGCACGGTAGGACGCCGACGCCCCCCCTTCGACGGACCTCATCTTCGACGACGTCCAGGCCCTCACCGTCCGTTGTCAGTCCGCCGTCCCCCCTTCGGCGACCCCCAGCTACTCGCGCCAGCGCCAGTGAACCTCGCGCGGGTCGTCCTCGTCGCCGTCGGTCATGTCGATGACCTCGTCGCCTATGAGGCCACCATCTACGACGTCCGCGCCATCACCGTTGACGTCCGCGACCGCGACGTCGCCGTCATGGTCTCCCTCGGTACCCACGGCACGCGTAATCTCCACGTCCAGCACCCGGTCCGCGAGCTCCTCCACGACCCCGCGCCCCCACTCGGCGACGAGCACGGCGTCGTCCAAGTCGGCGTCGATGTCCAGGGACTCCAGGGTGTCCAGGACGTCGTCGCGGGAGAGCTGCTCGCCCGGCGCGATGGACTCGGCCACCCCCTCGCCAAGCAGGCGGTAGGCGTCCATGTGCAGCAGCCGGATGCCGCGCGCCCCGGGCTTGTGGGTACGCACGATGGTGAAGGTCGGTGACTGCACGCGACCCTTGACCGCCAGCCCTTCGGCAATACCCTGCGTGATCGTGGTTTTGCCCGCCCCGAGTGGGCCGGTGAGGATCACGACGGTGCCCGCCGTCAGCTGCTCCCCCAGCTCGCGGCCGATGGCGCGCATGTCCTCGGGAGTCCGGGCGTGCGCGTGACCCTGCACCTCGCCCAGGTCCACCCCGCGGCCAGACTTAGCGTTCGACAACGTGTTCCTCGCCTTCCACATCCACGACGACCCATTGGACTCGTGGCCCGCGTGGCATCGTGACGACCTCATAGGGGATGGTGTCGGCGGCGGCTGCCAGGTCTTCCAAGCCGGGTTCCCCCTTGTCCGGGTCGCCGAAGATCACGGCCCAGTCGCCCGGCTGCACGGCCTCGGCGGCGGCGCTTTCGGCGGGCCCCAGGGCGACGACGAACTGGTCCATGCAGATCCTCCCGATCTGCTGGTAGCTCTCGCCGTTGATGCTGACCTGCATCTTTCCGGATGCAGACCGCGGCACCCCGTCTGCGTATCCCGCAGCGACGACGGCGGTGCGCGTGTCCTCCGGGGCGGTCCAGGTGCCACCGTAGCTGACGGATTCGTCCTTCGGGACGACGCGGGTGGTGATGACCTTCGCCCGCATGCTCATCGTCCGCTGGAGGGGCAGGACGTCCGGTAGTCCCGGTACGGCGTTTTCCGCCGCGCCGGTGGGGGTTCCGCCTGCTACCGGGTCCACGCCGTAGACGCCGAGGCCTGGTCGCACGAGCTCGTGGTGCATGTCCGGGCGGGTCAGCGTTGCCGGGGTGTTGGCGATGTGGTTGCGGGGCACTGCCATGCCGGCGGCCCGGCAGTCGGCGATGGCTTGCTGGAAGCGCTGGTGCTGCCGGTCGGTCACGGCGCGCTGCGCGTCCTCGTCCGCGGACGCCAGGTGCGTGAATACCCCGTCCACCGCGATGAGGCCCTCCTTCTCTGCGGCAGCGAGCAGCGCGATGGTTTCCTGCCATTCAGCCGGGCTGATCCCGGAGCGGGACATGCCGGTATCGGCCATCACGCCCACCACAGGGCATGCCTCACCCTGCCAGGAGCGGGCCTGGTCGATGAGGCTGCGGGCGTGCGCCAGGGAGGGCACGCCCAGGGTCAGCTCGGCCTCGAAGGCCGGGGTGAGGTCCATGGCTGGTTCCCACATCCAGGCGAAGATGGTGGCCGGCTCGTCGTCCTTCACCGGGGCTTCGTCGCGCAGCAACAGCGCCTCCGGGACGGTCGCCACCCCCAGCACTGCCGCACCGTGGTCCAGTGCGGTCTGCGCGATACGCAGCGCGCCGTGGTTGTAGCCTTCGGCCTTCACGACCGCCATGAATTGGGCAGGCGCGACGAAGTCCGCAAAGAAGCGGGTGTTGGTGGCCAGTGCTCCCAGGTCGACGATGAGCTGGATGAGCTCGCCGCGACCCGTTATGTCCTTCGGGGTGTGGGTCATGGTCTTAAGGCTAGTCGCCGTCGGCGTCTTCATGCGCGTGGCGGAGCGCGACGGCGACCACGGTGTGGATGCTCTCCACGATGTCGGACGCCGGGATCGGCGCAACGCCCTCCGGGGTCTCCGCAGCGCGGAGTGCCGCCACCGCGTGCACCGCCACCGCGCCCAGGATGCAGTGCAGCAGCGGGGCGTCCTCGGCCGCCGCAATTACGGCACCGGCGATGCCCGCGAGCACGTCCCCGGAGCCGGGGGTGGCGGACCAGGAGTGGCCTGCGTCCACGCCCCAGGCGACATCGCCATTGGAGACGATGGTGTGCCGCCCCTTGAGCACCACCACCGACTTGGTCTCCCGGGCCAGCCAGGCGCACGCCGTGCGACGGCGGTCGAAGTCCTGGTCGACGGCCGCGGCCTCGGCCTGCTCCTCGTTGCCCAGCGCCCGCGCGAGGGCGGCGAACTCCCCGGCGTGTGGGGTCAGGACGGTTGCCCGGCCCGTGGTGTGGCGGTTGATGATTCCGCGCAGCAGCTGCGTATTCTTCGCCGCCAGCTGCAGCGCCGAAGCATCCAGCAGCAGGGGCTCGGGCTGGCGCACCAACCAATCCAGAATGTTCAGTGCTTCCGGCGACTCCTCGTCGATCCCGGGGCCTGCGACCCAGGCCTGCACCCTCCCGGCCTTCTCTGGGCGCGGGGCGCTGACCACCTCCGGCAGGGCCAGGGCGATCAGGCGCGGGTCCACGGGGCCCGCGTAGCGCACCATCGGCGAGGTGGACTTCACCGCCGCCTTCAGCGCCAGCAGCGCGGCCCCCGGGAAGGTATCGGAGCCTGCGAAAATGCCCACGACACCGGCGTACTTATCTTCTTGTGGTTGCGGGAACGGCCAGACTTCCCCGGCCGCGACCAAGCAGTCGCGTGCGGCGAGCAACTCGCCTGGCGGGGTGTCGTCCAAAAAATTCGGCATGGGGCGAAGCTCCTGAGTGGTGATGGAAAACGTTTCGGGTGAGATGGTGAAACGTGGTGGTGGGTGATCAAGCGGCGGAGTAGCCCGGGCGCCCCGAGGATTACTCCACGGTGACGGACTTAGCCAGGTTGCGTGGCTTGTCGATGTCCTCGTTGCCGCACTGGCGGGCGATGTCCGCGGCCAGGAACTGCAGCGGGACGGTGGACAGCAGCGGCTGCATCAGCGTGCCCGTCGCCGGGATCTCCAGCAGCCAGTTGGCGTACGGGCGCACGGCCTCGTCGCCCTCCTCCGCGATGACGATCGTCTTCGCACCGCGGGCGCGGATCTCTTGGATATTGGACACGATCTTGGAGTGCAGCACCGGGCGACCCGTCGGGGACGGGACGACGACGACCACCGGCAGGTCGTCCTCAATCAGGGCGATCGGGCCGTGCTTAAGCTCACCGGCGGCGAAGCCCTCCGCGTGGATGTAGGCCAGTTCCTTGAGCTTCAATGCACCCTCGAGCGCGACCGGGAAGCCGACGTGGCGCCCCAGGAAGAGCATGGTCTTGACCGGTCCGAGCTCCTCGGCGAGCTGCTCGATCGGCTCAGCGAGCGCAAGGGTCTTTTCGATCTTGGCGGGCAGCTCGGCAAGCGTGTCGTAGATGTCGCCGATCTCGTCGGGATACATCGTGCCACGCGCCTGGGCCAGCGCCAGGCCGACCACGTAGTTCGCCGCGACCTGCGCGAGGAAGGCCTTGGTGGAGGCCACGCCGATCTCCGGGCCGGCGTGGGTGTAGAGCACCGCGTCGGATTCGCGCGGGATCTGGGAACCGTTGGTATTACACACCGCCAGCACCCGCGCTCCCTGGGTCTTGGCGTGGCGCACGGCCTCCAGGGTGTCGGCGGTCTCACCGGACTGGGAGACGGCGACGACGAGGGTCTGCTGGTTCAGCACCGGGTCGCGGTAGCGGAACTCGGATGCGACCTCGATCTCCACCGGGATGCGGGCCCAGTGCTCGATGGCGTACTTCGCCAGCAACCCGGAGTGGTAGGCAGAACCGCAGGCGACGACGTAGACCTTCTGGATGTTGCGGAGGTCGTCGTCGGAGAGGCGCTGCTCGTCGAGGACGACCTTGCCGTCGACGAAGCGGCTGGCCAGGGTGTCGCGGACGGCGGCGGGCTGCTCGTGGATTTCCTTCATCATGAAGGAGTCGAAGCCGTCCTTCTCGGCGGCCTCCTGGTCCCAGTCGATGGTGAACGGGCTGCCGTCGGTGGGGGCGCCGTCGAAGTCCATGATCTCGTAGTTATCGGCGGTGATGGCGACGGCGCTGTCCTGGCCGAGCTCGACGGCGTTCTTGGTGTGGGCGATGAAGGCGGCGACGTCCGACCCCAGGAACATGCCGTCCTCCCCGACCCCGACGATCAGCGGGGTGTTGCGGCGACCGGCGACGATGAGGTCCGGCTCGTCAGCGTGGGTGAACAGGACAGTGAAGGCACCTTCCAGGCGACGCAGGACGGCGAGCGCGGAGGCCTTGACGTCCCCGGCGAACTCGCCCTCGTTGTACTCGATGGCGAGCAGGTGGGCGGCGACCTCGGAGTCCGTGTCGGAGACCAGCTCGATGCCGCGGGCCTCGAGCTCGTCGCGCAGGGCGGCGAAATTCTCGATGATGCCGTTGTGGACGATGGCGGCCTTGCCGTCGAAGGAGAGGTGCGGGTGCGCGTTGACGTCGTTCGGGCGACCGTGGGTGGCCCACCGGGTGTGGCCCAGGCAGGTGTTGCCGGTCAGGGTGTCGCGGCCGATGATGTCGATGCGCTCGACGAGGTTGCTGAGCTTGCCCTCGGCTTTTTCTACGCGGATACCTTCTGCGTTATTGACGGCGATACCGGCGGAATCGTATCCCCGGTATTCCATCCTCTGCAGTGCATCGAGCCCGATTTCCAGGGATTGGTTCTTTCCTACGTATCCAACGATTGCGCACATAAATGGAAACGATACACGCCTGCTTGGCCCATGCGGAAGCAGTTTCTACTAGTGTGAGTTGCGTGGCTGATAGTTTGAAAAACCTCGTTCCAAGGCTCGGCAAGCGTGGCCCGCACCGGGTGCTCACCGGCGACCTGAATTTCGCTGGCATCCCGGGTCGCGTGTACACCCCTGCCGAGGGCAAGGGCATCCCGGGCATCGCGTTCGGACACGACTGGCGGGTGGGCGTGAAGGCCTATCACGCGACGTTGCGGCACCTTGCGAGCTGGGGTTTCGCCGTGGCCGCTCCCGATACGGAGCGCGGCGTGCTGCCGAACCACCGTGGCTTCGCCTCCGACCTGGAGACCTCCCTACAGATCCTGGCTGGCGTGAAGCTGGGTCAGGGCAACGTGACGGTGCACCCGTCGAAGCTGTACCTGGCTGGCCACGGCATGGGCGCGGCGGCAGCGGTGCTGGCGGCGACGGCCCGCGAGTACGTCAAGGACAGCTTTGATTCTTATGGGGACAAGCCGCGACTTGCTGGTGTGATGGCTGTGTACCCAGCTGATGCGAACCCGAGCCCGTACGACGCCGCGCAGCACGTGGACGCCCCGGGCCTGGTGCTCTCCCCTGGTGGTATTCACGCCGCCCCATCCGGTAACCCGGAGCGCCTGGCTGCGAACTGGCAGGGTGAGGTTGTGTACCGCCGGATGGATAAGGCCTCGCAGGCCGGTTTCCACGAGAATTACGGTCGCCGCCTGGTGATGGGCTCTGGGCTGCCGGAGTTCGCCGCGCAGGAGACGGTGCGTGGCCTGATGACTGGTTTCGTGCTGGCGGATGAGTCCCGGAGGTACGAGGCTTTTCGCGACCCGCGCGCGGAGCTGAAGAACACGAGCGTGAAGGATCAGCTGGAGCTGTACCGCGAGCTGCCGGAGAACATCGACGTTGAGGAAGCACTGAGCAACATCCGGCTGGGCTAGCTAGTTGCTTGGCGGGGCGGGAGCGTTCCCGCGCCGCCTACCGAGGGGGGGGTAACTGACCCGTGGGGTCTGACTGTAAAGAGTCAGGCACCACGGGTCTTCTGTTGCGCAAAAATTGTATGCGAATGGGGCTTGACCCTGACGCTGCGTCAGGCAGCACAATGAGGTTCATGGCTACAGAAGGCACTCTCTACACCGTCGGGGAAGTAGCCGAGACTCTGAAAATCACAGTGCGCACTTTGCACCACTGGGAAAGCCAGGGGCTCGTGACTCCGACCGAAAGAAGCTGGTCTAACTACCGCCTCTACACCCCTGAGGATGTGGAGCGAATCCAGCACATCCTGATTTACCGAGCCACTGGGATGAAGCTCGCTGAGATCAAGCAGCTACTCACCGGCGGGTCTTCCGCCATCGAGCATCTGCGAAGGCAGCGTGAAAGCCTGATCGATCAGCGCGCTCATCTCACGGATATGCTCACCGCCATCGACGAACTATTGGAGAAGGAAATGACAAACAACAAGCCCGACCTCAACGAGATCGGTCGCATCATCGGCAACGCGAACTTCGCGGAGCACCAGGCCGAGGCCAAAGAACGATACGAAGGCACCGACGACTGGCAGATCAGCCAGCAGCGCACCAGCAAATGGAGCGCGCAGGACTGGGCCGCTAACAAAGAAAAGTTCGACGCCGTGGATGCCCGGCTCGCCGCAGCGGTGGCTGGTGGCGTCGCTCCGGATAGCGACGAGGCAGCCAAGCTGGTCGCAGAACACCGCAAGGTGTTAAGCGAGTTCTTCCCGGTCAGCTATGCAAAGCACTACCTGATCTCCCGCGGCTACATCACCGACCCGCGGTTCACGGAGTACTACGAGCGCCAGCAGGAAGGCCTGGCGCAGTGGCTCGCCGACGCGATTGAGCACGTCGCCGCCGCGAATGGCGTTGACCTCGAGAACCCGGAATGGGCGTAAGCGAAAGATGGAAAGCCGCCGCAAAGAACAGGTGGCTGATGACCTCCGGGGCGAGCTATGAGGTCATCGTCCGGTACTTGCTGCCGCTTTCCTCCCAGCTGGGGCAGGTGGGCGCCGAGGCGCCCTAGAATCGGACACTATGCTTTTCGACGACCTCCCGCGTGACAACGCCCGAATCACCCCTGGCGTCGTGCATCTTCCGAGCTGGCTCGAGCTTGAGCAGCAGGCCGCGGTCATCTCCCAGCTCCGCGAGATCGCCCGTGAGCTGGTGGGTACCCCGTTGAACATGAGTCGCCCGCAGCTGAAAAGCGGCCGCATGCAGGTATTTATGCTGCACCTGGGCCGCATGTGGGTGACCGAACCGACATACCGCTACGTCACCCACGTCGCAGGGCATCGCGTGCCCCAGGTACCGGAGAACCTCGCGCAGCTCGCGAGGCAGACGCTGACCAGCGCCGGGCGCTACGATGCCACGTTGTCCGCCTGGGCGGGCACCTTCCGGCCCGACATGGCGCTGGTCAACTACTACCCGCCCGGCGCGACCATGGGCATGCACCAGGACCGTAACGAGAACTCGCTGGCACCGGTCGTCTCACTGTCCATCGGCGATGAGGCCCTGTTCCGCATCGGGAGCACCGAGACCCGCAACCAACCGTGGGACGAGGTCACCCTGATCAGCGGCGACGTCATCGTCTTCGGCGGACCGAAACGCCTCGCCTTCCACTGTGTCCCTCAGACCAGGCCAGAGACCCTGCCCGACGGCTGCGGACTGAAGGAAGGCCGGATCAACATCACCTTCAGGCAGTTGAATGACCGCTAGCTGGTTCTATGAAAACCCGCTTGGCTCCCCTAGTCGAAGAGGTTCGAGGGTACGCACCAGCCGGCCCGCTTGAGGTCCCGCTCCGCCAGGCCCGGACCGGGGTAACCGGCCCCCGCCCGGTGGCTCGCGGTTTCTTCGCTATCGACCCCCGCGGCACCAGCCGCCCGGTCCGCGGCCTCCCGACCACCCGCGGTGCTGGCCTCAAAACCCTCGTGGGAGCTCTTGCCTTCCTGCCCCGACTGAGCCTGGCGCTCCACGAGCTTCTCGAGGGTGTCCCGGTGCTGGGACATTTCCCGCTCGAAGGCCGTCGCCGCCTCGTCCATGCGGGCAAGGAACTCCCCCATGATCGCCTCGTACTTATCGCGGTCTACCACTGGCCGCTCCTTTCAATCCCCACCTCATACGTCCGCTCCACGGTGATCCCGGTGGTTGCGGGCTTCACCGCGGGTGAGCCTCCGGGCTCCGCTTTCACCCCACCGATCACCCCATCGCCGGAAGCGTGGGAAGCCTGTTCTGCGTGTGCATTGTCCGCACCCTCGGCCAGCCAGATGTCCGGGCTCCAGGCCGCCGCGTCGGCGGGATCGACGTCCTGCGGCAGCGCACCGGAGGTCTCCAGTTCGACGACGGGCTCCTCGTCACCCGACTGCCCGTCCCCACCGTCGGTCGTGGTTCCTCCTGCATCGTCGTTCGCAGCACCATCCTGGCCCGAAACTGCCGCGTCGCCATCCGCGCCCCGCGCTTCCTCGGGCTGCGGCGGCCCCTCCGTCTGTTCCGCTCCGCCTGCCGAGTCCTCGGGCCCTGGGACGTCATGCTCCGCTGAGTCCGCGCCTGGCGCCGGCGCGGCGTCCTGCCCCTCCGGGCTACCCTGAGCAACCGCGCTGTCCGGCTCCGGCTGTTCACCGTGCCCACCGCCGACGTCCTGGCCAGTCACCGCCTCCAGGACCGCCGGATCGGTGGTGCTGAGCTGCACCTCCCCCTCGCTGCCAGCCACGGCCGCTTCGCAATCCGCGACCAGCTGATCGGCCGCCTCGGTGAGCGCCTTGTTGCGGCGCTCCAGCTGCTCGCACACCGCGCGCTGGGCCGAATCTCCCATCGCCTTCAGCAGCTCCGGCGGGCACTCCGGCAGCGCGATGCGGGACTGTTCCACCTGGTCTTCGAAGCGGGAGACGATCCGCTCCACCTCCGCGGCAGTGTGCTCGCAGAGGTTGCCGATGAGATCCGCGGCACCCCGGCCCGACTGCGCAACATGCACCAAACCCAGGTCGTACTGCTGCTGCGCGGCGCACGCCTGGGCCAGCTGCACACCACCGCAACCCTCAAGATCCTTCGGGTCCGCCCGGAGCACCGGCGGTGGCGTCCTGAACAGAAGATGGGCGGCGGACTGCAGGGCATCCGGGTCCAGGCCGCGGGTAAATCCGGCGGCGGACTCCGCGGGCCCCACCGGAACGCCGTAACTGGCCAGCTGCTTGATGGCGCGCTCCACGCGCTGCTGCTGCCTCATCGGAGCACCTCGGCGATAGCGCCTGCCGCGCTCTGGTCGGCGTCCTCGGCCTCACGGGCCAGCTTGGAAGCCGCCCGCGCCTCCGCTGCGACCTGCTCGGACTGGCGTTGGCGCAGCTCATGCAGCTGTGCGAGCACGCGCTCGATGCGGTGCCCCTGTGCACTCAAGCCCTCCCCGAACGCACCGGCTGCAATCTCCGGCCGCTGGCCTGCCAAAAGTTGCGACCAGGACTGCTGGTGCCGCCCCAGCAGCTCCGCGTATTCGATCAGCTTCTGCGGCTCCACCGCAAGCGACTTCGATCCCTCAGACACGTCCCCCGCGCCCCCTTCGCGCATCGCGCCCGATGCCTACCGGTCGTGGCCGGCACCGGGCAGCAAAAAACCTTCCGCCCTATTAGACAACGCCACGGGGCGAAAGGTTCCCGAAAAACCGAAATCGGCGGGAGGATCCGTGGGCACGCGCCACGGCCCCAGGTCCGGATGCGTCACCTCTGCACCCAGACCGAGCCCCAGGCCCGCGGCCGGCTAAATCTCGGCGACGACCGCCGCCAGCTGGCCGGCGATCTTGCGCGCCGTTGCGGAATCCGTGGCCTCCACCATCACGCGGAACAGCTCCTCGGTGCCAGACGGGCGCAGCAGCACCCGGCCGGTCTCGCGGAGCTCCTCCTCCGCCTTCGCGATGGCCTGCTTCACCCGCTCGTCCC
>DWUR01000056.1 GCA_019120635.1 Candidatus Corynebacterium intestinavium
GGTCAGGCCTGCGAGTTTGACTACTCCGGCACCCAGGCCTGCCGAGTGCTCAAGGAAGAGGGCCTGCGCGTCACCCTCATCAACTCCAACCCGGCAACCATCATGACCGACCCTGAGTTCGCCGACCACACCTACATCGAGCCGATCCAGCCGGAGTACATCGAGAAAATCTTCGCCAAGGAGAAGGCAGAGGGGAACCCGATCGACGCCGTGCTGGCCACCCTCGGCGGCCAGACCGCGCTGAACGCCGCGATCCAGCTGGACCGCCGCGGCATCCTCGACAAGTACGGCGTCGAGCTCATCGGGGCGGACATCGACGCCATCGAGCGCGGCGAGGACCGCCAGAAGTTCAAGGACATCGTCGAGAAGATCGGTGGGGCCTCCGCCCGCTCCCGCGTCTGCCACAACATGGACGAGGTCCACGAGACCGTCGCCGAGCTGGGGCTGCCAGTCGTCGTCCGTCCGTCCTTCACCATGGGCGGCCTTGGCTCCGGCCTAGCCTTCGACTACGAGGACCTGGAGCGCATCGCCGGCGGCGGTCTCGCCGCGTCCCCAGAGGCCAACGTCCTGATCGAGGAGTCCATCCTCGGCTGGAAGGAATTCGAGTTGGAGCTGATGCGCGACGCGAAGGACAACGTGGTCGTCGTCGCCTCCATCGAGAACGTCGACGCCCTGGGCGTCCACACCGGCGACTCCGTCACCGTCGCCCCGTCCATGACCCTGACGGACCGCGAGTTCCAGGTGATGCGTGACCAGGGCATCGCCATCCTGCGCGAGGTCGGCGTGGAGACCGGTGGCTGCAACATCCAGTTCGCCATCAACCCGAAGGACGGCCGGATCATCACGATTGAGATGAACCCGCGCGTGTCCCGTTCCTCCGCGCTGGCGTCCAAGGCCACCGGCTTCCCGATCGCGAAGCTGGCTGCGAAGCTGGCGATCGGATACACCCTCGACGAGGTCCGCAACGACATCACCCAGGTCACCCCGGCTGCCTTCGAGCCGACCCTGGACTACGTCATCGTCAAGGCTCCGCGCTTCGCTTTCGAGAAGTTCCCGGGCGCCGACGACACCCTCACGACCACGATGAAGTCCGTCGGTGAGGCCATGTCCATCGGCCGCAACTACATCACCGGCCTGAACAAGGTCATGCGCTCCCTGGAGACCAAGCAGGCTGGCTTCTGGACCGTCCCGGATGAGGACTTCGCTGGCGAGCGCGCTACCGACAAGGCAGCGGTCCTCGAGGACTTGAAGCGCCCGACCGAGGGCCGCCTCTATGACGTCGAGCTCGCCATGCGCCTCGGCGCGACCGTGGACGAGATCTACCAGGCCTCCGGCATCGACCCGTGGTTCCTGCACGAGCTCATGGCTCTGGTGGAGTTCCGTCAGCAGCTGATCGACGCGCCGGTCCTGGACGTGGATCTCCTGCGTTACGCGAAGTTCCTCGGCCTCTCCGACCGCCAGATCGCCGCCCTGCGTCCGGAGTTCGCAGGTGAGGACGGTGTGCGCTCCCTGCGCTGGTCCCTCGGCATCCACCCGGTCTTCAAGACCGTGGACACCTGCGCCGGCGAGTTCGAGGCGAAGACCCCGTACCACTACAGCTCCTATGAGCTGGACCCGAACGCCGAGTCCGAGGTCGAGCCGCAGAAGAATAAGGAAAAGGTCATCATCCTGGGCTCCGGCCCGAACCGCATCGGCCAGGGCATCGAGTTCGACTACTCCTGCGTCCACGCAGCACTCGAGCTCTCCCGCGTCGGCTACGAGACCGTGATGGTCAACTGCAACCCGGAGACCGTCTCCACCGACTACGACACCGCCGATCGCCTGTACTTCGAGCCGCTGACCTTCGAAGACGTCATGGAGATCTACCGCGCGGAGTCCGAGTCCGGCACCGTCGCGGGCGTGATCGTCCAGCTCGGTGGCCAGACCCCGCTGGGCCTGGCGCAGCGCCTCTCGGACGCGGGCGTGCCGATCGTTGGCACCACCCCGGAGGCCATCAACCTGGCGGAGCACCGCGGCGAGTTCGGCAAGGTCCTGCGCGACGCAGATCTGCCAGCCCCGGCCTTCGGCACCGCCACTAGCTTCGAAGAGGCCCGCGAGGTCGCCGCTAACATCGGTTACCCGGTGCTGGTCCGCCCGTCCTATGTCCTCGGCGGCCGCGGTATGGAGATCGTCTACGACGAGGCCAGCCTGCGTGACTACATCTCGCGCGCCACGGAGATCACCGACGAGCACCCGGTCCTGGTCGACCGCTTCCTGGATTCCGCCATCGAGATCGACGTCGACGCCCTCTGCGATGGGGAGGACGTCTACCTCGGCGGCGTGATGGAGCACATCGAGGAGGCCGGTATCCACTCCGGTGACTCCGCCTGTGCGCTGCCACCGATGACGCTGGGGGAGCAGGACATCGAAACGGTCCGGGAATCCACCCGCAAGCTGGCCCAGGGCATCGGCGTGAAGGGCCTGATGAACGTCCAGTACGCGCTGAAGGACGACATCCTCTACGTCATCGAGGCTAACCCGCGCGCCTCCCGCACCGCCCCGTTCGTGTCCAAGGCCACGGGCGTGCAGATGGCCAAGGCCGCCGCGCGCATCATGCTGGGCGCTTCCATCGCCGAGCTCAAGGAGGAAGGCATCCTGCCTTCCGATCGCGATGGTGGCTCGCTGCCGATCGGTCACCCGATCGCCGTCAAGGAGGCAGTGCTGCCGTTCAACCGCTTCCGCAGCTTCGAGGGCAAGGTGCTGGACTCCCTGCTGAGCCCGGAAATGAAGTCCACCGGCGAGGTCATGGGCCTCGACTCGGACTTCGGTACCGCGTTCGCGAAGTCCCAGGAAGGTGCCTACGGCGCGCTGCCGACCAAGGGCAACGTCTTCGTCTCCGTCGCTAACCGCGACAAGCGCACCCTAATCCTGCCGATCCAGCGCCTGGCTTCCCTCGGCTTCAACGTGCTCGCCACCGCGGGCACCGCAAGCATGCTGCGCCGCAATGGTGTGGAGTGCGAGGTCGTCGCGAAGGTTTCTGCCACCAGTGGCGAGGGCGAGAATGCCCGCAACGTCGTGGACTACATCCGCGACGGCGAGATTGACCTGGTCATCAACACCCCGGCCGGCTCCGCCGACGCGCGCACTGACGGCTACGAGATCCGTGCGGCCTCTGTGAACAGCGGCGTGCCGTGCGCGACGACCGTTCAGGGCACCGTCGCAGCGGTGCAGGGTATCGAGGCACTGCTGGACCACGACCCCACGGTGACCCCGATCCAGGAAGTGGAGCACTAATGGCCACTCCGGTGGGGCAGGCTGCAGACCAGTCGCAGACCTTCGGCGAGCGCTTCCTGGCTCGGGCTGCCGAGCTGGGGCCGCTGTGCGTGGGGCTCGACCCGCACGTACACATCCTCGAGCGCTGGGGTTTGAGCTATGACCTGGACGGGCTGAAAGAATTCACCGATACCGCGGTTGCCGCTTTCCGGGATAGCGTCGCTGTCGTCAAGCCACAGGTTGCCTTCTATGAGGCTTTCGGGGCAGCAGGCTTCGAGGTTCTCCAGAACGCGATGGCGGAGCTGCGGGAGGCCGGCGTGCTGGTGATCGCTGACGCCAAGCGAGGCGATATTGGTTCCACGGTCGCGGGTTATGCCAGCGCCTGGCTGCGCCCGGGCTCGCCCCTGGAAGCGGATGCGGTGACGGTCTCTCCGTGGCTCGGTGTGGATTCCCTGGCCCCGGTGTTCGAGCTGGCGGCCGAGTACAACAAGGGAGCGATCGTGCTCGCGGCGACCTCCAACCCGGAGGCCCCATCGGTGCAGCTATCCCAGACGCAGTCCGGCGCCACGCTGGCTCAGGCGGTGTGCGACCGCGTCGCCGAACTCAACGCGGGGGATAAGCCCGGCAACGTCGGCGTCGTGGTCGGTGCGACGGTGGAAAAACCACCGGTTCTGGACCAGGTCAACGGCATGATCCTCATGCCCGGCGTCGGGGCCCAGGGCGGCACGATGGCCGATGTACGGCGTATTTGCGGGGAGGCGGCACGCTTCGCGAGCCCGAATGTCTCCCGCGCGGTCCTGAACGAGGGGCCTGGCGTGGCGGAATTGCAGGCCGCCGCGCGCCGCTTCGCCGCGGAACTTCAGGTGTAGCCTGCATATTTGGCGGAGGTGAATCCGCGCGTCACAGTTGCCACCACGGCAAAAGCACCTTAGGATTCACCTTCGTGCTTTGCTTTCTTAAGCAAGTAACGCCCTTAAAAGGGGTGTTCAAGCCAGCAGCCCGACGCTCATTGGCTAAAATGCAAGACATTCCACAAGATTTTCAAAAAACGATTACGTACGGAGGAATCCCGTGGCACTTCCCCAGCTGACCCCGGAGCAGCGTGCAGAGGCCCTGAAGAAGGCTGCCGAGGCACGTAAGGCACGCGCCGAACTTCGCGAGAAGCTCAAGCGCGGCGGCACCGACCTGCAGCAGGTCCTGAAGGACGCCGAGACTGACCCGATCCTGGGCAAGATGAAGGTCTCCGCTCTGCTGGTCTCCCTGCCGAAGGTCGGCAAGATCAAGGCCGAGGAGATCATGAACCAGCTCGAGATCGCCCCGACCCGCCGTCTGCGCGGCCTGGGCGACCGTCAGCGTCGCGCTCTGCTGGAGCACTTCGGCTTCGACCCAGAGGCTTAAGCCATGACGCAGGAATCGGGCCGCGGCCGCGTGGTCGTCCTCGCCGGGCCGTCCGCCGTTGGTAAGTCCACGGTGGTCTCCAAGCTCCGCGAGTCGGTCCCGAACCTCTTCTTCAGCGTGTCGATGACGACCCGCGACCCCCGCCCCGGCGAGGTACACGGTCGTGACTACCTCTACGTAACGCGAGACGAGTTCCAGTCCAACATCGACAGCGACCTCATGCTCGAATGGGCTGAGATCCACGGTGGGCTGCAGCTCTCCGGTACGCCCCGCAAGCCGGTGGAAGAGGCCATGGCCGCCCAGCACCCCGTCCTCATTGAGGTGGATCTCGAGGGTGCGCGGAACGTGAAGAAGCTCCTGCCGGAGGCCCACACCGTCTTCCTTGCCCCGCCCTCCTGGGAGGTGCTGGTGGACCGGCTGACCGGCCGTGGCACCGAGTCCGACGAGGTTATCCAGCGTCGCTTGGAGACCGCCCGCGGGGAGCTGGCCGCCAAGGATGAATTCGACCACGTCATCGTGAACTCGGATGTGGACGAGGCCGTCGCGGGAATCCGCGACATCCTGGTGCCGGAGGCCTAGGGCACCTCGCCCCAGAGACAGCGGCTCCACCCAGCCTGTTACCGCACCCCGCGACCCACCGACGTGGGCGTGGGGTTAGGCGCTTCCAGGTGATTAAGATATAGTTTCCCCTAAGCCGTCGTGGGGATCAGACGCGGCTTAATTAAGCAATCGAAAGAATAGGTGCATTTCGTGGAAAATCAGGACGTCAACTCGAACGAGACGGTTTTCGATCCGCCAGTCGGCATCACCAACCCGCCGATCGACGAGCTCCTGACCAAGGTGTCCTCGAAGTATGCCCTCGCGATCTTCGCAGCTAAGCGCGCGCGTCAGATCAACGACTACTTCCAGAGCATCGACGAAGGTGTCCTGGAGTTCGTTGGCCCGCTGGTGACCCCGGAGATGCACGAGAAGCCACTGTCCATCGCCTTGCGTGAGATTAACGCGGATCTCTTGGAGCACACCGAGGGCTAAGAGGCTATCCTGTCACGTGTGACTGATAACGCTTCGAAGAAGAATACGAGCAAGCCGCTCCGCATCCTGGTGGGTGTTGGGGGCGGCATTGCTGCGTTTAAGGCGGCCCACCTCGTGCGCTATTTCACGGAACGGGGGCACAACGTCCACGTTGTGCCCACCGATTCAGCCCTGAACTTCGTGGGTGCTGCCACCTGGGAGGCCCTGTCCGGTAATCCGGTCAGTACGACCGTCTGGGACGACGTCTCCGGGGTCCAGCACGTCCGTCTCGGTCAGGAGGCCGACCTCATCGTGGTCGCCCCAGCCACGGCCGATCTTATGGCGCGACTGCGGATGGGGCGCGCGGATGACTTGCTCACCGCGAGCTGCCTCGTCGCGACCTGCCCGGTGGTCATTGCTCCGGCGATGCACACCGAGATGTGGGAAAACCCCGCGACGCGGGATAATGTGGCGACGCTGCGCAGCCGGGGGATTACGGTGTTGGAGCCTGCCCACGGTCGGCTCACCGGCAAGGATAGCGGCCCCGGTCGGCTGCCTGAGCCCGATCACATCGCGGCACTGGCACTGGCGGCTCACGCCCAGCCTGGAATCTTCGACCAGGACTTGGTCGGCACCCGCGTGGTGGTCACTGCCGGCGGCACGCACGAGGATCTCGACCCGGTCCGGTTTTTGGGTAACGCCTCCTCGGGCCGTCAGGGGTACGCGTTGGCGGACATCGCCGCGCAACGTGGTGCCGACGTTCACCTCATCGCGGGGCACACCGAGGATCTGCCAACGCCTTCCGGCGCGCGGGTGACGCGGATCAGCAGCGCCCTCGAGCTGAAGGACGCGACCGAACAGGCCGCCCGGGAAGCGGATGTCGTCATCATGGCGGCGGCGGTGGCGGACTACCGTCCCGCCCAGCAGGCTGAGTCGAAGCTCAAGAAGGGCGGAGAGGATCAGCTGGAGGTCATCGAACTGGTAGAAAACCCAGACATCCTGGCGGGTCTTGTCGAGCTGCGCCGGGCAGGGGAGCTGCCGAAGGACCTGCGCATCGTGGGCTTCGCAGCAGAGACCGGTGACGCGGAATCAACCCCTCTCGAGCACGCGCAGCGGAAGTTTCTCCGCAAAGGCTGCGACCTGCTGATGGCGAACGCCGTCGGCCGGGGTAAGGTCTTCGGTCAGGAGGACTCTGCGGGCTGGCTGATCGCCAATCCGACCGGCTCCGATGATCCGGAGGCGCTGGAGGTCCGAGAAGTCCCGGCAGGGCATAAGCTCGAGGTAGCCGGAGCGGTTCTCGACGCTTTGCCACGCACCGTCAGTCGCTAGCGTGCATTTATAGACCGCTTGGTCTATTATTATTGGATTAGTTCACCGTCTAGGTCGTCGCCCGCCGCCTGCCACCGACGGGCCACACCAACAATACGAACGATAGAAGCGAGATAACTAGTGTCTAAGCGCCTATTCACCAGCGAATCCGTGACCGAGGGTCACCCGGATAAGATCTGTGACGCGATCTCCGATACGATCCTCGACGCCATGCTCGCCGAGGATCCGCAGGCCCGCGTCGCTGTGGAGACCGTGGTCACCACCGGCCTCGTCCACGTCGTCGGCGAGGTCCGCACCTCGGGCTACGTTGAGATCCCGCAGCTGGTGCGCGACACCCTCAAGGAGATCGGCTTTACCTCTTCCGACATGGGCTTCGACGGCACCACCTGCGGCGTGTCCGTGTCCATCGGTGCGCAGTCGCCAGAGATTGGAGCCGGCGTGGATACCTCCCACGAGGTCCGCGGTTCCTCCTCGACCGACGAGGACGACCGCCAGGGTGCGGGCGACCAGGGGCTGATGTTCGGCTACGCGACGAACGAGACCCCGGAGTACATGCCGCTGCCCATCTCCGTCGCCCACCGCCTCTCCCGTCGCCTGACCGAGGTGCGCAAGGAGGGCATCGTCACCGGCCTGCGCCCGGATGGCAAGACCCAGGTCACCTTCGAATACGACGAGGCCGGCACCCCGGTCCGCCTGGATACCGTCGTCATCTCCACGCAGCACGACCCGGAGCGCACCCAGGATGAGCTGCGGGAGCTTTTGTCCGAGCATGTGGTGAACCACGTGCTCTCTGACGAGAGCCTCAAGCCCTTCGTCACCGAGGACCTGGAACTGTTGGTTAACCCCTCCGGTTCCTTCATTCTGGGCGGGCCTGCCGGTGATGCCGGCCTGACCGGTCGCAAGATCATCGTTGACACCTACGGTGGCATGGCTCGCCACGGTGGCGGCGCTTTCTCCGGCAAGGACCCGTCGAAGGTGGACCGTTCCGGCGCTTACGCGACCCGTTGGGTGGCAAAGAACATCGTGGCAGCCGGCCTGGCCGACCGCGCCGAGGTGCAGGTGGCCTACGCGATCGGCGTGGCCCGCCCCGTCGGCCTCTACGTGGAAACCTTCGGCACCGAGAAGGCGCCGGTGGAGGACATCCAGCGCGCTGTCGCCGAGGTCTTCGATCTGCGCCCGGCGTCGATTCTGCGCGAGCTTGATCTGCTCCGCCCGATCTACGCCCAGACGGCTGCTTATGGTCACTTCGGTCGCAATGACCTCGACCTGCCGTGGGAGCGCCTGGACAAGGTTGAGGAGCTCAAGAAGGCGGTTGGCAGCAACTAACGGCAGCTCTCGGGGCGTTCTCCCAGCGCCCCGTGACGGCGTGTCCGCACCGTCGGCTAGCCTGTAGCTCATGAACACGACCGCACAGCCAGCCGCAGCCAACCCAGGTGATGGGGAACTGCTCGCTGCCGGTGCGGGACGCCAACCTCGCCGGATCGCGCGGGTATTGCCGCTGGTTGGGGTGCCACATCTCGACCGCCTCTTCGACTATGAGGTTCCCGCTGAGGTGGACGCCGACGCCCAGGCCGGCGTGCGAGTCCGTATCCGGTTCAACGGGCGCCTCGTGGACGGTTTCATCATCGAGCGACGCTCGAGCAGCGACCACTCGGGAAAGCTGCGCCCGTTAGAGCGCGTCATCAGCCCGATTCGGCTGCTGCCGGAGCACATGTGGCGACTGGTTAATCAACTCGCCGAGCGCGCCGCCGGGACCCGAGCGGATGTTCTACGGGCAGCGATCCCGCCCCGCCATGCGAGCGCCGAGAAGGCAGGGCTGTTTGCAGGTGGTAAGGCGTGGGAGGATCTCTACTCGACGCTGGAGCCCGTCGCCGAATTGCGCGCCCAGGCGCGGTCAGATGCCGAATCTGCGCTCGGCAAATATCGCTTTGGCCCGCGCTTCCTGGCTGCCCTCCTGGACGAGGGTGCTGCCCCGCGCATGTCGTTGCTCACCGCTCCTGGGGACGACGATGCCCGCCTAGCCGCCGCCCTCGCCGCTGCGACCGCGTGGGCAGGGAAGTCGGCGCTGGTGATCGCTCCAAATCAGCGGCTCGTGGACCGCGTCAGCGAGGCTCTGACGGCCTGGACGTCCACCGAGCAGGTGCTCCAAATGACGGCCGCAGAGTCCTCGCATGTGCGCTACCGGCGTTTCCTTTCCATCGTGCTCGGTCAGGCCAGGATCGTCGTCGGAACCCGCAATGCAGTCTTCGCACCGCTCAAAGATCTCGGTTTGGTGCTCGTATTGGGGGAGGGGGACGATTCCCTCGTCGATCCACGAGCCCCCTACCTGCACGCCAGGGAAGTAGCGAAGGCCCGCAGCCAGGGTGAGTCCGCGGCGCTGGCAATCATCGGTCACCACCGCACCGCCGAGGTTCAGCAGTGGGTCGCGGCAGGGGAGCTGGCTTCGATCCGCCCCACGCCCGAAACCTTGCGTGAGCAGCTGCCCTGGATTCGAGGGCTCGGGGACACCGAACGCCAGCTCGAGGCCGAGAGTCACAGCCCGGGGAGCCGGCTGCCGGCTCTGGCCTTCGCCACGATTCGCGAGACCCTGGACGCGGACGGCACCGTGCTGGTCCAGGTGCCGCGCCGTGGTTACGCTCCGGCCTTGGCCTGTGCTCGCTGTCGCACCCCAGCCCGCTGCCGGAACTGCAATGGCCCACTCGAACTGCCACAGGCTAACGATCGCTCCGCCCCCACCTGCCGGTGGTGCGGGCACTTGCACCCGACCTTCACCTGCACGAACTGCGGCAACCACGCACTGCGCATGAGCGTGGTCGGCCACGACCGCACCGCTGAGGAACTGGGCCGGGCCTTCCCGGGCGTGCCGGTGACCGTCTCGGGCGGGGAACAAGTCAAAGCATCGGTGCCACCCGGGCGACGCATCGTCGTCGCCACCCCCGGCTCTGAACCAATACTTCGAGCCGCCGGTACACCACCTCAGCAGCCCAATGGGCACTACGGGGCGTTAATCGTCCTCGATCCCTGGGCACCGCTGACGCGCGCGGATCTGCGGGCCGAGGAGAACGCCTTGCGCCAGTGGATGGGCGCTGCCGCACTCGTCGCACCCCGTGAGGCCGGTGGCCGGGTCATCGTAGCAGGGGACTATCGGCTGAGCGCGATTCAGCAACTCATCCGCTGGAACCCGGATGCGGCCGCCGCCGCAGAGTTGGCGAGCAGGGTGGAGGCAAAATTCCCACCGGCGGCTGTGGTGGCGGTGGTGGACGGCACTCCTGCCAGCCTCGCCGAGCTCGAGGAGTCCTGGGAGCTGCCAGAATCAGCGGAGCTTTTGGGCCCCGTCGAGCTTCCCACCGGGGTGAGGCTTCCCGCGGGGCTGTCTAGCGGCCATGCGGATGAGGCACGACGGCTCATCATTCGCGTGCCACACTCTGACGCGCTGTCCCTGGGCAGCGCCCTCAAAAGCGCTGTCGCGGTGCGCTCCTCGCAGCGGCACTCTGCACCCCTACGCGTGGTCATGGACCCGGTCCGTATCGGTTAGAGTATCCCCATGGCTGTTCTGTCCCTGCGCTACTTCGGTGATCCCGTCCTACGCACTCCTGCCGCCGAGGTCGCGGCCGATTTTTCCTCCGACACCGCCCTGGCCACTCTCGTGGCGGACATGCTGGAAACCATGGACCACCACGGTGGCGTCGGTTTGGCCGCTAACCAGGTGGGCGTGACCAAGCGCGTTTTCGTCTACGACTGCGAGTCCGACCGTGGGCACGTCATCAACCCCACCTGGGAGCCGGTGGGAGCGGAGACGCAAACGGGCCCGGAAGGCTGCCTGTCCATTCCCGGGATCCGCGGCGAGGTAGAGCGTGCGGAGACCGTGCGCCTGCGTGGACAGACTGTGGACGGCGAACTGGTCGACCGGGAGGTCTCGGGCCTACTGGCTCGCTGCGTGCAGCACGAGACCGATCACCTGGACGGCGTGCTTTTCCTCAAGCACCTCGCGCCGGAGGATCGCAAGCAAGCTATGGCAGATATTCGACGCTCGGAGTGGTTTTAAATGAAGATTCTTTTCGCCGGCACACCCAAGCCCGCCGCAATCGTTCTGGAGCACCTGCTCGCTGATCCACGGCTGGAGGTCCTCGGGGTCATCACACAGCCCGACGCCCGCCGCGGCCGTGGGCGCAGCCTGCACCCCAGCCCCGTCGCGGAGGTCGCTGAGGCCGCGGGGCTGAAGGTCCACAAGTGGGCCTCCCTCGGGGCGAGCGCCGAGGACGAAAGCGATGTCCGCGACACGCTGGCTGCCTATCGCGAGGCGGGCGCCACTGCGGTGGCCGTGGTTGCCTATGGAAACCTGATCCCGGCCGACCTGCTCGTCGCCGTTGAACACGGCTGGGTGAACCTGCATTACTCCCTGTTGCCGCGCTGGCGCGGCGCCGCTCCCGTGCAGGCCGCCATCGCCGCGGGCGACGAGGAGACCGGCGCGACGATCTTCCGCATCGAGCAGGGCTTGGACACCGGTCCGATGCTGTCGAAGAAGGCTTATGAGATCGGCATCCGCGATACTGCCGAGGACGTGCTCATCGAGCTGACGGATTCCGGCAAGGCACTGCTGGCCGACACCCTGGTCGCACTCGGCGAGGGCACGGCCACCCCGCAGCCACAGCAGGAGGAGGGGGCGACGCACGCCCCGAAGATTCATCCCGCTGACGCGCATATCGATTTCTCTACGCCGGCGAAGGTGATTCAACGCCGCGCCCGCGCCCACACCCCGGCACCGGGTGCGTGGTGCACGCTGGACGGCCAACGCTATAAGTTCGGGCTCCTACTGCCTGTTCCAGAGGGAGAGGACTGCCCGGAGCTGGCCCCCGGCCAGCTGTGGGCAGATAAGACGCGGGTGCTCGTCGGCACTGCTGACGAGCCACTGCTGGTGGAAAGCATCCAGCCACCAGGCAAGAAGATGATGAGGGCCGCCGATTGGGCCCGTGGCCAGCAGGAGTTGCTGGCGCAGTCCCCACGCTTTGATATCGAGGAAGACACGGCTAAATGAGTTCTTTTCGTTCGAGGTCCGAGTCCGCGCGTAGCGGCAAGGCACGCCCCAACACGGCCTCCCGCGGCACCGGACGTGCTAAGCAACGCGAATCGGGGCGGGCCCGGGGCTATCAGCAGCGCCGCCCAGAACACCGCCAGGAAAAGAGCCGACGTGCGGGGACCGGGGACAAGGCCCGCGACGCCGCATTCACCGTGCTTCGGCAAGTCACCGAGGAGGACGCCTACGGCAACCTCGCCCTGCCTGCCGTCCTGCGGGAGCGCGGGATCAGCGGCCGGGATGCGAACTTCGCCACCGAGCTGACCTACGGAACGCTGAGAGCGACCGGGCTGCTCGACGCGATCATCGCCAAGGCCGCGGGAAGACCAGTAGAGAAGATCGACTCGGTGGCGTTGGACGCGCTGCGCATCGGGGCCTATCAGCTGCTGCGCACCCGGGTCGAGTCGCACGCAGCAGTGGACACCTCGGTGGAGTTGGTCAAGGCCAACGGCGGCGGCAAGGCCAGCGGCTTCGTCAATGGTGTGCTGCGCACGATTTCCCGCAGCACACCCGAGCAATGGCTGGACCGGGTGGCCCCTGGTTCGGGCCTGGCCAGCATGGCGCTGCGCTCCTCCCACCCGGAGTGGATCGCCGCCGCTTTCAACCAGGCGCTCGGCGGGACGGCGGAGAACCCTGCGGCTGATCTAGCCGAGGCTCTGGAAGCCGACGACGCCCGACCCATCGTGCACCTGGCCGCCCGACCAGGGCAGATCTCCGCTGAGGAGCTCGCCCTCATCACCGGGGGCGAGCAGGGCCGTTGGTCCGATTACGCGGTCTACCTGGACTCCGGAGTGCCGGGCGAATTCGAGGCGATCACGCAAGGCCTGGCGAGCGTTCAGGACGAAGGTTCGCAACTGATCTCCCTGGCCCTGGTCCAGGCGCCGCTCGAACGGGAGGACCGCGGGCGTTGGCTCGACCTCTGTGCGGGTCCGGGCGGCAAGACCGCCTTCATCGGCTCCTGGGCACAGGCCGAGCAGGCCACGGTGGATGCCACCGAGATCTCCGCGCACCGCGCCGACCTCGTTGCGAAATCCACCAAGGAACTGCCGGTGCAGGTTCACACCGGCGACGGCCGGAATCTCGCTGGGGTGTGGGGCCTGAAGCTGCCCGAGGACGGTTTCGACCGGGTCCTCGTTGACGCCCCGTGCACCGGCCTGGGCGCGCTGCGCCGCCGCCCGGAGGCCCGCTGGCGCAAGCAGTGGAAGGACGTCACCGAGCTGGTTCCCCTCCAGCGCGAGTTGTTGCGCTCGGCGTGGGAGGCCACTGCACCGGGCGGGGTCGTCATCTATTCAACGTGCTCGCCGCACCCGCTGGAGACCACGCAGCTGGTGGACTCCTTCTGCCGGGAGGCGGGAACCCAGCCCATCGACCTTGGCTCCGAGGTGCCGGCCTTGGCTGCCGCAGCAGCCGCCGGGGGCGCGGTCGGCCCTTATATCCAGCTGTGGCCGCACCGCCACGGCACCGATGCGATGTTCATCGCGGGCATTAGAAAAGCCTAAGTAGAGTGAGTGTTATGAGCACAGCCAACGGACAGCAGACCATCATCGCCCCCTCCATCCTCGCCGCGGATTTCGCCGCCCTTGGCGCGGAAGTCGAGGCCATTTCGGACGCCGAGTGGGTGCACATTGACGTGATGGACGGCCACTTCGTCCCCAACCTTTCCTTCGGCGCCCCAGTCGCCAAGTCCCTGATCGGGAAGACCGAGCAGTTCCTCGACGTCCACCTCATGATCGAGGACCCGCAGCGCTGGGTGAAGGAGTACACCGACTTCGACAACGTCACCTTCCACGTGGAGGCCGCCGGCGGGGTCGAGGAATCGGTGGCGCTCGCCCGCGCCTTGCGTGCGGCCGGCACGAAGGCCGGAGTGTCCATCAAGCCGAATACCCCGGTGGAACCGCTCCTGGAGCACCTGGCCGAGTTCGACCTCGTCCTGGTGATGAGCGTGGAGCCAGGCTTCGGCGGGCAGAAGTTCATGCCCGAGGTGCTGGGCAAGGTGCGTGCCCTGCGTGAACGCATCGACGCTGAGGGGCTGGATACCCTCATCGAAATCGACGGCGGCATTGGGCCGGAGACCGCCGCGGAGGCTGCCGAGGCCGGTGTCGACGTCTACGTTGCGGGTTCCTCGGTCTTCGGCAAGGAGGACCGCAACCAGGCGATCCGCGAGATCCGCGCGGCCGCGGAGGCCAACGCAGGTGCCTAACAGTCCCCAGCGCGGTTCGCAGGCTGCGAAGCAGGGGACGACCCCGTCGCGGACCGAGGTTCCAGCGGACCTCCCAGCGGAATTTCTGCTGGCCGACGAGATGGGCTGGCACGCTGCGGGCACTACCCGGCCAAACCCGCCAGTGGGCTGCGTGATTGTGGGCGCAACCGGCGAGATTCTGGGCCGGGGAGCGACCGAACCGGCAGGCGGCAGACACGCTGAGGTGGTCGCGCTGCAGGCCGCCGGGGCGCGTGCCGCGGGCGCTACCGCCTACGTCACCTTGGAGCCCTGCAATCACACCGGGCGTACCGGGCCATGCGCGGAGGCCCTGATTGAGGCTGGTGTTGCGGAGGTGCACTACCTCTTCGCCGACCCGGGCAAGACCGAGGGCGGGGGAGGAGAGCGCCTGCGTGCTGCCGGCGTGACCGTCACCGGCCCCTACCTCGATCCCTTCCACCTGGAGGAGCACCGTTTCAGCGTGGAACCCTGGCTGCGCGCCGCGCACTTGGGCAGGCCGCACGTCACACTGAAGTTCGCCAGCACCCTCAACGGCCTGGCTGCTGCCACGGACCGCACGAGCCAGTGGATCACCGGTGTGCCCGCCCGCGCGGACGTCCACGCAGACCGGCAATACCGGGAGGCGATCCTGGTGGGCACCGGAACCATCCTGACCGATGACCCGCAGCTCACCGCACGGCCCGGCGGGGTGGAAGGCCCCCGGCAACCGCTGCGCTTCGCCCTG
>DWUR01000057.1 GCA_019120635.1 Candidatus Corynebacterium intestinavium
GGAGGACGCGCCGGTGACGAGGGCGAAAGTGCCGGCCCGGGGGTAGGGGATGCTGTGCTCGGTGGTCAAGAAGGCTCCTCACGTTGGCGGATAGGCGCGCAGGCCTATCGCCTGCGCGGGGTTCTTACTCACCGCAGCAAGCCACGCGGGTGTGCGCGGGCGGCGAGCCTTAAGAACCGTGCTGCGTCAATCCTAGGTCACCGCCGCCAGCGAGGTAGCCGTCCCTACAAAGCACAAAGCGCCCCCGGCAGGATTCGAACCCGCGACACATGGGGTAGAAACCCACTGCTCTAATCCACTGAGCTACGGAGGCGTGCAGCGAGCGTGTTCCCGGCTACCGGGTGCTGCTACGCACCATAGGTTAGTTGATGCCTGGGGAAATGGTAATCACCAGGTCGGGGGGTATTGTGTGAGTCATGTCTGCGCCTGTGAAGAACGCCGCCGCCCCCGCCCAATCGGGGAGCGGTGCACAGAAACTAGGCCCGCCAATCCTCGTCTACATTGCCGCCGCGCTCGTGGCTGGCATCGTCGGCGCTGTCATCAGCGTCGAGTTCTTGGGCGAGTCCCTCGCTGCCCTCGGTGTGCCGGATCCGGGTACTGCGACAACCTTCGGCCTGCCTTTCCTGCGTTCCGCCGCCACGCTGATTGGTTGCATGGGCGTGGGCGGGTTCTTGATGAGCGCCTTCGGCGCCCCGCCGCGTAAGGACGGCTACCTGGATTACGACGGCTACGCCGCCGCCCGTACCGGCCAGTGGGGAATGTTCCTGTGGGCCGTGTGCGCTCTGCTCCTGATTCCGTTGTACATGTCCGATGTTTCGGGCTCGCCGCTGAAGGAAACCCTGAAGCCAGATCTGTGGGGTGTGGCGATTCAGCAGGTCTCCACGGCAAAGGCCTTCCTTGCAGTGGCGATCATCGCTGGCCTGACCTGGTTCTTCTCCCTGCTGACCCGCAAGTGGATCTGGCAGCCGGTCTTCCTAGCCCTGGCGCTGTGCACGATGATCCCCCTTGCCCTGGATGGGCACTCCGCCTCGGGCGGTAACCATGACTTTGGCGTGAACTCCCTGCTGTGGCACGTGATGGCCACCGCCGTGTGGGTTGGTGGTCTGATGGCCCTGGTCGCGCACGCGAAGCGCCGCGGCCCGCACCTGGCGCTGATCACGAAGCGCTATAGCTTCGTGGCCTTCTGGGCTTTCGTTGCGGTGGTTCTCTCCGGCCTGGTGAACGCCGCGATCCGCGTGCGCTTCTCCGAGTGGCTGACCACCGACTACGGCCTGGTGATCACCACCAAGGCGGTGCTCGGCATCGTCCTGCTGGTGTGTGGCTACTTGCACCGCAAGTCGGTCATACCGAAGCTGGAGGCCGCCGAGGGGGAGGGCGGCAGCTCCACTGCCGAGGCGCGAAAGGCGTTTAGCCGCCTGGCGATTGGCGAGGTCCTGGTCATGGCGGGTGCTATCGGCGTGGCCATCTCCCTGTCCCGCATCCCGCCCCCGCTGCCGCAGCAGATCGAGATCACCACGATGGACATTCTGCTGGGCTTCCGCATCACCGAGCCGCCGAACTACCTGCACATGTTCGGAATGTTCCGCCTGGACTTGATCTATGGCGTGGGCGCGATCATCCTTCAAGTCCTGTACATGTGGGCCTGGTTCACGCTGCGCAAGAAGGGCCAGGATTGGCCACTCAACCGCCTGCTGTGGTGGACCGCCGGCAACGTCTTCCTCCTCTACGCCACGAGCTCCGGGCTGGGCATGTACGCGATGGCGATGTTCTCCCCGCACATGCTGCAGCACATGATCCTGGCCATGGTGGTCCCGATCTGTTGGGCACTCGGTGGCCCGATGACCCTCTTCCTGCGAGCACTTCCCGCCGCCGGTCGCGACGGGGTGCCGGGGCCGCGCGAGTGGCTGGTGGTGTTCATCAACAACCCGATTTCGCGCTTCTGGACCCATCCTATCGTCGCGGGCATCCAATTCGTCGTGGGCTTCTACTGGCTGTACCTGTCCACCCTCTTCGACTGGATGGGCAGCAACCACTCCGGCCACCTCTTCATGATCGGCCACTTCCTGATCTCCGGGTACATCTACTTCTGGGTGATCATCGGTGTGGACGCCGCCCCGCGCCACATCTCCGCGTTCAACAAGATGCTCGTGCTCTTCGGCTCCGTGGTCTTCCACGCCTGGTTCGGCATCGCCCTGATGCAGATGCGCAGTCCGATGAATGCGGACTTCTACCAGCGGCTGGACTTCCCCTTCGCGGTGGACATCCTCCACGACCAGTGGGTGGGTGGCGCGATCGCCTGGGGCCTGGGTGAGCTGCCGCTGCTGATTGTCTCCATCGCCCACGGCGTGCAGTGGTATCGCTCCGAGGACCGGGAGGCGAAGCGCTATGACCGCCACCAGGACCGCACCGGTGGCCAGGATCTGCAGGCCTATAACGCGATGTTGGCCAGCATGGCCGGCAAGGGCGGGGACTTCGGCGAGAAGGAGTACTACACCGCCGACTACGAGACCGAGTCCGTGCAGAGCCAGCTGCACACCGAGAAGCAGCGTCGCCGCAAGCAGGTTCGCCGCCGGAAGGGGCAGAAGTTCACTGATCTGCCGTCCCCGGAGTACGGCGCGAACATCCCGGGCGCTTATGGTCAGGCCCCGCGCTCGCAGCGCCCGGCCCCGGAGCCCGGTACTAAGTCCGACGACGCCTCCACCGAGGACGCCGACTAGCCCCGTCACCGTTTCTTTTTGAGGACGTCACCAGCCCCGCCTGGTGGCGTCCCTTTCTTTGTCATTCACCGTGGCCTGCAGGGCAATGCGGCGGATATGTCACGGCGGGAAGGAGCCGTCAAGAGCCACATGAGTGGCTCTGTGGACTTCTCACATGCCGGGAACGCTATCCACAGCCCAGCCCCGCGAATCAGGAGTGCTGGCCGGGGCATTCGGTAAACCAATGGCTACGCGCCGCAGCAGAATCTGCGGCGTGGTGCTCAAAGAAGGACCTACCGGCGGGGGAGCTAACTGCCGGTGGGGGACAAGCAATTCACGCGAAGAAGGAGTGGTCCACGATGAGCAGCCAGATGGCAACGATTCACCTCACCGGAAACATGGTGAGCAACCCGGAGATGAAACACCGCACCGAGGATGCGGCGATGGCCGTGTTCCGCATGGCGGTCAACCACCGCTACCAGGACCGCGACGGCCAATGGGTGGACGGTAGCCCCACCTTCGTCACGGTGCAGTGCTGGGGGAAGCTGGCCCAGAATGTGGTGAGCGATGGCTACAAGGGCATGCCGGTCGTGGTGGTCGGTCGGCTCTACCAGTCCACGTGGACGGCGCAGGATAGCGGGGAGAAGCGCTCCGCATTGCGTATCCGGGCCAGCCACGTCGGCGCGGACATGGGCCTGCGCCGGGTGACGGTCACACGCGAGGAACCGGTGGGCAACAAGCGGCAGTCCGATCAGGACGGCGCCGATGCGGCCTCGTCGCAGGCCGAAGGCGCTGCAGCAGAAGACGCGGCACAAGGAAGCGAGAACGAGGAGCGCGAACTGGTTGGGGCGGCGGCGCCGCCGTTCTAAAAGCTTCTTGTGCTTGGGGCTGCGGAATCGGGGGGGGGATCCGCAGGTAGCGGGGGAGACAACGGCCGGGGCGAAAGGGGGCGCCCCGGCCGTTGGTCTTGCAGTAGGGGCTGAAGCAGAGAGGGCAGCAGCGGAATCTTGAAATCGGTGCCGAACACGTAGACTATGGGGCAGCGATTTATCGAACTTTTTCTTCAACGGAAAGGCTGAAGTAGTTCACCGTGGGCGAATTTATTTACACCATGAAGAACGTGCGCAAGACGCACGGCGACAAGGTCATCCTCGATGACGTCACGATGATGTTTTACCCAGGCGCCAAGATCGGCGTCGTGGGACCAAATGGCGCCGGTAAGTCCTCGATCCTGAAGATCATGGCCGGCCTGGACCAGCCCTCCAACGGTGAGGCCTTCCACGACCCAGGCGCGACCGTGGGCATCCTGCAGCAGGAGCCGCCGCTGAATGAGGAGAAGACGGTCCGCGAGAACGTCGAAGAGGGTCTGGGCGACATCTTCGAAAAGAAGCAGCGCTTCGAGCAGATCGCCGAGGAGATGGCGACCAACTACACCGACGAGCTCATGGAAGAGATGGGCAAGCTCCAGGAGGAGCTCGACGCCGCCGACGCCTGGGAGGTCGACTCCAAGATCGAGCAGGCCATGGAGGCCCTGCGCTGCCCGCCGTCCGACGAGCCGGTGACCAACCTCTCCGGTGGTGAGCGCCGCCGCGTCGCCCTGGCGAAGCTGCTGCTTTCCGAGCCGGACCTGCT
>DWUR01000058.1 GCA_019120635.1 Candidatus Corynebacterium intestinavium
CGGGCGAGGACAACGGCCCAGATGACGAGACCAGCTCGACCCGTCCGGAGCGCCCCACGCAGCCGTCGACGCAGCCGGGCGGGCCGACGAGGACGCAGCCCACACCGAGCAGCCCGCGCCCGCCGTCGCAACCGTCCCAACCAACGGTCCCGACGGACGACAACCCCGCCCCGTCGGCTCCGAACTCGGGTGGCGACCAGCCCAACCCGGGGAATAACGCGGAGGGTCCCACTGGGACGGATACCACCAACCCGGCCGATAGCGAGGTCGGCGCGTTGGGGCTGCAGGCGATCTAGCGGCCGCCCGGGGTCCAGTTACGCGACCGGGCTTTCCGGGGCGAAGAAAACACTAAAGTAGTAATGGGAACTGTGGCGCGGTAAAGTTACCGGCTTTGAAGCAGAATTCGGGCGGGCAACCGCCCGGGCCGTACCGCGGCAGTACACAGTGAAATGGAAGATCAGAGGAGGTCGGTCGTGGACCGTGACGGGGCGATCCTCGGTGGCCGATACCACCTAGGTGCCAAGATTGGCACTGGTGGCATGGCGGACGTGTATGCCGCCGTCGATGAGCTCCTCGGCCGCGAGGTCGCCGTCAAAATGATGCGGCCGGACCTCGCCCGCGATGAGAACTTCCTGGAGCGCTTCCGCCGCGAGGCTCAGAACGCTGCGAAGCTGAACCACCCGGCGATCGTGGCGGTGTATGACACCGGCCAGACCCCGCCGGAGGATGGCTCCGTGCCCTATATCGTGATGGAGCGCGTGCAGGGGGAAACGCTGCGCGACATCGTCCAGGAGTACGGCAAAATGCGGCTCACGGATGCCGCCGCCATCATGTCCCAGGTCCTGGAGGCGCTGCACTTCAGCCACGAGGCGGGCATCATCCACCGGGACATCAAGCCCGCGAACATCATGATCACCAACACCGGCGCGGTGAAGGTGATGGACTTCGGTATCGCCCGTGCCCTGTCTGATTCCTCTTCCGCGATGACACAGACGGCCGCGGTCATCGGGACCGCGCAGTACCTCTCCCCGGAGCAGGCGCGCGGTAAGTCGGCGGATTCCCGCTCCGATATTTACGCCGCTGGCTGCGTGTTCTACGAGCTGGCGACGGGTCAGCCGCCGTTTTCGGGAGAGTCGCCGTTTTCGGTGGCTTTCCAGCATGTTCAGGACGCCCCCCCGGCACCGTCGACGGTCGAGGGCATGCATCTTTCCCACCGTGAGGCGGATAGTTTGGACGCCATCGTGCTGACCGCGATGGCGAAGAATCCGGACGATCGGCACGCGGATGCCAAGGAGATGGCGCTGGACCTGCGGCGGTTGAGCGAGGATCAGGTGCCGCTGGTGGCGAAGCTGCCGGGCGCCGCGGGTCCTGCGGGCGCTGCTGGCACCCCGGATTCTGGCGGGGGCCGGCACCGCGTAGAAGAGCCCTCGGGCGCGGGCACAGCCGCCGCCGCTGGCCTCGGCGCCGCCGGCGTGGGTGCCGCCGGTGCCGCGAGCGCCACGCAGCGCACGGCGGAGCACAACCTAGGCGGATCGCAGTTCGCCCAGGGTGGAGAGCACGCATCAGACCAGGCCAGCGGTGCCGGCGCTCATGGCGGCGGGGCTGCGGGCGCGTACCCGGCGGCCGCCGGCGGGGATGCTACGGGAGCAGCGCTGTCGGCGTCCTCCCCGGTCCACGGGAACTACCCCGACACACAGACCCCGCTGATTGATAAGGAACCGAAACGTCGCTGGTGGATCCCGGTCGTGGCGATCCTCGCGGTGCTCGCCCTGCTGGGCGCCGGGACCTGGGCATACGTCGCCTCGGACCGATCGGCCGCGACGGCGGAAACGGTCAACGTCCCGGACGTCAAGAACCTCACCCAGGACGAGGCCGAGCGCAAACTCCACGACCTGGGCCTGGAGCTGCGCGTGCGGGAGCGCCCGCACGCCGATATCGAGCGCGGCCGCGTGATCCGCACGGAGCCGGGGCCGAATAGCTCGGTGCCGAAGGGTACGGAGATCTCGCTGGTGGTGTCCTCCGGTAAGGAGATCACTGAGGTGCCCGACCTGACGGGTAAGAACACCTCCGAGGCAGCGCAGCTGCTGAAGGAAGCCGGCCTGAGCCTGAATAATCGGGTGAAGGAGGAGCCCAGCGATTCCGTGCCGGAGGGCCAGATCACTGAGCAGTCCCCGGCGCAGGGTTCGCAGGTCTCTAAGGGCACGAAGGTCACCATCACGGTGTCCACGGGCCCGCAAGAGGTTCGTGTCCCGGTGGTCACGGGCCAGGATGTGGAGGATGCGCGCTCCAACCTGGAGTCCTCGGGCTTCACGGTGATCGTCAATAAGGTCGATTCCACGGAGCCGGAGGGCAAGGTCCTAAGCGTCAGCGACGAGGGATCCCACCTGCGTGAGGGCTCCGAGGTCACCCTGACGGTCTCCCGCGGGAACCAGTTCCACATGCCGAATGTCTCCGGTAAGGAGTTCGGCCAGGTCTTCAGTACCCTGCGTGCCGCGGGCTGGGAGGGCTCCCCGAATAAGCTGCGCCGCGTGGATGTTCCGACGAATGACTTGGGCCGGGTGGACCGCGTGGCCCGTCAGAAGCCGTCGGAGGGCTCAGCGCTGGATAAGAACGCCACGGTCACGGTGGATGTCTTCATCTTCCGCCTGATCCCGTAGTTCCCGCCGACGGCGGGGACGTCAGGCCGGGTGGGCATGGACGTCGCTGTGACGTCGACGCCGGGCCCCGTAGACCTCGCGCCTCGTACTTAGACGACGGGCACGGTGCGCTGCAGGAACTCCAGCTGCTCGCTGAGGATCTCGTCGAAAGTGGGCTCCACATAAGGGTCGAAGTGCCCGCCGTGGTGGATGCGCACGGTGGAGTTCGGAATCTTTAGGGCCGCCTTCACGGCGACGATCGTGGGGGTCACGGCGTCCTGGTCCATGACCTGCACCAGGCTGGGGCAGCTGATGTGCTTCGTCCGCGCCCCCGGCGAGTAAAACCCGATCCACGCGAGCACGCGGGCAGCGACCGTCTCCGGGTACTCGCCCGGCGTCAACCCACTGGCCTCCATCATGGCGTCCTTGCCGGGCACGGCGTCGGGGGTCGTCATGACTCCCAACTCCCCGGGGTGGCCCACCGAGTTGATGTAGCGGGGCTTAGCACCCCGGATACTCTGGAACAGGTCGGCGGCGGCCACGGGTGCCACGCGCAGGCAGCTGCGCAGTCCCACGGCGCGCACGGCCGCGGGACCGCTGATGTGCGGTACCTGGGCGATGAGTGCGGCAAAACTCTCCGGGTTCTTCCTCGCCCCGGCCAGGCTGAGCACGTGCCCGCCAGCGAAGGAGGTTCCCCACCCGATGATCCGCGTCGCGTCCACCCCGTCGAGGCTGCGGGTGAAGGCCAGGGCCAGCCGCCAGTCCTCGATCTGTTTGCGGATGTCCAGAAGTTGGCGGGGCTGGCCGGTGCTTTCCCCGAAGTAGCGGTAGTCGAAGACGACCACGATGTACCCCGCGGCGGCGAAGGCCTCGGCGTAGCGGTAGAGGCCGAGTGCGCGCGGGGTGCCGAAGCCGTGGCCCATGACGATGGCCGGGCGATTCTCCGATCCCGCCGCGGTTGGCCGGAAGATCCGCGCCGCACAGCGTTCACCGTGGGATTCGAACCACTGGTCTTCGGTTGTGAACTGGGCTGCTTCCGGGGTCGGCATCGCTTCTTCCTTTCGCTGTGTTGCGTTCAAGGTTACATCGCGTGCCACCCGGTGTTCGCGGTTTTCCGCGTTCTGTTTCCCCTAGCTGCCGGCGCCCTACTTGCCGGGCCCCATGTACCCGGGCCCTAGCTACTCAGTGCGCCGCGCCTGGCGTGACCGCACGCCCCCATAGCCCAATCGGCAAAGGCAGCTGAGTTAAAATCAGCCCAGCATGGGTTCGAGTCCCACTGGGGGGCACCACTGTGGGCACTTTTGTGGAATTGTGCCCGCGCCAACATAGACAAGTAGCGTGCGGCGATCAACGCGACCAGCGCATATGCGGACGCCGTGGGCGTAGATGTCTAGGTGAGCCTGAGGAATGTACCGGGTGATTGGTTGACGTGGCAGAAATCCCAGCGACTTGCTGGGAAAATAGGGGGGGTATGCGACAGCAATGCCCCTTAGGTTTAGGCGCATGACGAGAAACGACACCCCCATGTTCGAGGGCCGCCCGTTGGCCCGCCCGAATGACGACATTGAGGACCAGGGCTTGGTCTTCGACATGCAGACCATCCTGACTCGCCGCCGCCTGCTGGGCGTGCTGGGTATTGGCGTCGGTTCCGCGGCGCTGGCGGCGTGTGCGCCTGGCGGTGAGTCGGCGACCTCGGCCGCGGGCACGCTGCAGGAACTCAACACGCAGACCGCGGGCCCCTATCCGGGTGATGGTTCGAATGGCCCGGACGTGTTGGATGAGACCGGAGTTGAGCGCAGGGATCTGACGACGTCGGTGGATGGCAACGGCTCGGTGGAGGGCGCGAAGCTGACGCTGACCATGAATCTCATCGATATTTCCAACGGCAACGCGCCACTGACCAACGCGGCGGTCTATGTGTGGCACTGCAACGCGGCCGGCGAGTACTCGATGTATTCCGACGGCGTGACGGATCAGACCTGGTTGCGTGGTGTTCAGGTGACCGATTCGAACGGACAGGTGACCTTCGACTCCATCGTGCCGGGCTGCTACACGGGCCGCTGGCCGCACATTCACTTTGAGGTGTTCAAGAGCATCGACGAGATTACCGATGCCACGAACAACGTCCTGACCTCGCAGATCGTGGTCCCGGAGGACGTGGCGCGCGCGGTGTACGAGGACTCGAAGTACGACGGTTCAACGAACAACCTCAACCAGGTCTCGCTGGAGCCGGATAACGTCTTCTCCGATGGCTGGGAGGCGCAGACCCCGACCGTGTCCGGCGATGCCTCCGCGGGCTACACCCTAACCATCGACGTGCCGGTCGATCCGACCACCAAGTCCCAGGGCGCGGCCGCACCGATGCCGGGTCAGGGCGGCGGTCAGCCCCCGTCAGGTGGCCCCAGCGGCCAGCCGCCCGCCGGCGATCCGCCCGCCGGGTCCCCCGGTGCCATGAATCAGCCCCCTTCAGGCGCGCCGCAGCCGCCCACCGGTGCCTCCGATGCCGCCGCTTCCTCGACCGCCCCGTCGGTCTAGGTCGGCCGAGGTCAACCGGGCGTGGTCTACTCCCGTCCCTGCGCGGGGCGGGAGTGGTCATGCCCGACAAACGTGCGCAGAAACTTTGCGAAGTCTGGGAACCTTTGGCGCGGGCAGGGCGTTATACCCGAGTTCGCTCATTTTAGTGCGGAAGTCAGGCTGTGGTGATGGCGTCGACAAGGTCTTGTACCTCGGGCGGTAGGGGCGTGGCGGCGTGGATGGTTGTCCCGTCGATGGTTAGTTCAAAATTGCGGTATTTTTCAGTGTTCGCACGAGCCTTTTAATGCTTAGGCCGGTGGCTACTTCCATCATTCCCGAAGCAGGAGGTGCACCAGCACGTACACCCAACCCAAACACTAAACCCGCAGTTCTACGTGTCAAGAATTGAATTGATCACACCCCAGTGAGCCAAGTCAGGTGGATGTTCCGACGAATGACCTGGGTCGGGTGGACCGCGTGGACCGCGTGGACCGTCAGAAGCTATCCGAGGGCACCGCGCTGGACAAGAACGCCCCGGTCACGGTGGACGTCTTCATCTTCCGCCTGATCCCGTAGTTCCTGGGGCGGCGGGGACGTCAGGCCGGGTCGCCGACCACGTCAGGCAAGTCGCCGTGGGCGTCACTACAACGTGGACGTCCGCCCCCGTGGACCTCGCCCCTAGCTGGAGGCGCCCTATATACGGGCGCCCTAATTGCTCAGCGCGCCGGTGACGGCGAGCTGCTCCTCCTCGATGCGGCCGATCAGCTCCTCGTCGATGGGGAAACCGGCCTCGATCAGCCAGTTCGCGAGCATGCGGTGACCGTATTGGGTCATCACGGACTCGGGGTGGAACTGCACGGAGTGCACCGGCAGGCTGGTGTGCCGCATCGCCATGATCATCCCGGAATCCACCCGCCCGGTGACCGCCAGCTCCTCAGGCACGGAGCCCGGGTCGACGGTCAGCGAGTGGTAGCGGGTGACGGTGAACGGGCTGGGGATGCCCCGCAGCACGCCGGTTCCGTCGTGGGTCACGGGCGAGGTTTTGCCATGGTAGAGCTCGTCGGCTCGCACGACCTGGCCCCCGAAGTGCAGGCCGATGGCCTGGTGGCCGAGGCACACGCCGAACAGCGGAATGCCCTTATCTACTGCCACGCGGATGACCTGCATGAGATGCCCCGCAGCGGTGGGTTCGCCCGGCCCCGGGGACAGCAGGATGGCGTCGAACTGAGCAAGCACATCGGCGAGGGCAGCGTCGTCGAAACCTGCCTCGCCCCCGAGCTCGGATGCGTTATTGCGCCACACCACGCAGTCCTGCCCGTAGTAGCCGAGCTGCCCCAGGTACTGGACGAGGTTATAAACGAAACTGTCGAAGTTATCGACGACCAAGATGCGCATGGGTGCGATTCTATCGCTGCGGTCTCGTACCTGTGCCGGTGTGCCCCGTGTGGTGCGGAATTGTCGGGTGTAGCTGCTAATATTGGCCGTTGTATTGGAAGCTGCCTTAGCAGCTGGAAGCACTGCCCTTTAATGGAAGCGAATTATGCCTAAGTCAAAGATCAATTCCCCGGAGGAGAACTTCGATTCCAGCGCTGCCGCTGGGGTGGATCGCCGTACCCCGGTGAAGCTGAACGCCTCGGGCACGCCACGGTGGTACATCGTGATCATGCTGGGCCTGATGCTGCTGGGCCTGGCGTGGCTGGTCGTGAACTACATCGCCGGCCCGGCCATCCCGCTGATGGTCACCCTCGGCCCGTGGAATTACCTGATCGGTTTCGGCCTGTTCATCGTTGGTCTGTTGATGACGATGGGCTGGAAGTAGCCCTTCTTGT
>DWUR01000059.1 GCA_019120635.1 Candidatus Corynebacterium intestinavium
CCTCCCTGCTGGTCACCACCCCGCAGACCGACAAGCGGCCGTGGACCCAGTGGTTCGACCGCGAGCAGCTCGCGGGCGGCGCCGCCGTGGCACTGCCGGAGGGCGACGAGGCTGCCATGCCGCTGACCTCCGTCGGCCAGGTCTGCCCGTGGCAGAGTCTCTGCATCGTGGATCCGGAGACCGGCAAGGAGCTCGCGGACGGTCAGGTCGGTGAGCTGTGGATCAACGGCGAGAACACCGCCACCGGCTACCTCAACCGCGAGGAAGAGACCACCTACACCTTCCGCAACCACCTGCCTGCGGACCACCGCCTGCCGGAGAACTCCCGGGCGGGCAAAGCGCCGGAGGATAACTGGATGCGTACCGGCGACCTCGGCGTCATCGTCGACGATCAGGTCTTCATCACCGGCCGCCTGAAGGACCTCGTCATCGTCGCGGGCCGCAACCACTACCCGCAGGACATCGAGGAGACCGCCGCCGCTGCGACGTCCCACATCAGTCACGGCGCGGTCGCAGCCTTCGCCGTGCCGGGCGCCGAGCTCGGACAGGACGTCGAGGGCCTGGTCCTCCTCGCGGAGCGCGCCCCGGAGGCCTCCCCCGTGGAGGATGGGATTGCGGCCAACGACATCCGCGCGGCAGTCTCCAAGGTCCATGGCCTGAAGCCGGCGGATATCCGCATCGTGGATGCCGGAAACATCCCGCGCTCCAGTGCCAATAAGATCGCCCGCCGTGTTGCGGCGAAGGCCTACACGCAGGGCCAGTTCAACTAGAGTTAGGCGGCTCGTCCGTTAGGATGAAAGATTCACTAGGACGCGCCGCATTGCAACGAGAGGAATCACCCGGTCACCATGGCAGAAGATAACGTGGGTCGCGCTCAGCAGGACCACCCCCGGAGCGAATCCGAGCTCCGGCAGTGGCTGCGCAACTGGGTTTCGGAAACCACCGAAACCCCGGAGGCGAAGATCCGCGACGATCAGCCACTGGAGGAATTCGGGCTCTCATCCCGCGACGTGGTGATCCTCTCCGGCGAGCTGCAACGCATCACGGGCCAGTCGGTGGACGCCACCGTGGCCTATGAGCACAACTCCATCGGGGCGCTCGTCGACTATTTGAGCTCCCTGCGCCAGGGGAGTGCTCCGGCGGCAACGTCCGTGCAGAAGCGGGCCGTCGGCGGCGAGCAGGCGCCGGGTGAGCGGGACATCGCCGTCGTCGGCATGGCGGGCAGCTACCCGGGTGCCCCGACCACCGACGAGTTCTGGGACCTGCTGATCAGCTACCAGGACGGCATCGGCGAGCTGCCGGAGGGCCGCTGGTCCGAGTGGTCGGATAACCCGGAGATGGCCCGCCGCATGGCGGACGCGCAGCTCACGGGCGGTTACCTGCCGGACCTGGCGTCCTTCGACGCGGAGTTCTTCGGGCTCTCCCCGCTGGAGGCCGCGAACATGGACCCGCAGCAGCGCATCCTGCTGAAGCTGACCTGGGAGGCCCTCGAGGACGCGCTGATCCCGGCGAACACGCTGCGCGGGGTTGATGTGGGCGTGTTCATGGGAACCACGAACAACGATTACGCGAACCTCATCATCGCAGACCCGAAGGTCGCCCACCCCTATGCGCTGACCGGCAACTCCAGCTCCATCGTCGCCAACCGCATTTCTTATGCTTTTGACTTCCGAGGGCCGTCGGTGGCGATGGACACCGCCTGCTCCTCCTCGCTGGTGGCGATCCACCAGGCGGTTGGTTCCCTACGCGATGGCAGCTCCGAGGTGGCGATCGCCGGCGGCGTGAACCTGCTGACCAACCCCTTCGCGACCATCGCGTTCTCCGAGACCGGGGTGCTGTCCCCGACCGGCAAGATCCATGCCTTCTCCGAGGACGCCGACGGCATCGTGCGCTCCGACGGCGCCGGCGTGATCGTGCTAAAGCGTCTCTCCGACGCCGTGGCAGCCGGGGATAACATCCTCGGCGTCATCAAGGGTTCGGCGATGAACTCGGATGGCCGCTCCAACGGCATCACCGCGCCGAACCCGGAGGCACAGTCCGCGGTCCTGCGCGCCGCCTATGAGGACGCGGGAATCGACCCGACCACCGTGGACTACGTGGAGGCTCACGGCACGGGCACGATCCTCGGCGACCCGATCGAGGCCCGCGCGCTCGGTGAGGTGCTGGGCGCGGGGCGCGATGCGGATCGCCCGACCCTGCTGGGGTCGGCCAAGACGAACTTCGGCCACACCGAGGCCGCGGCGGGCGTGGCCGGCGTGATGAAGGTCCTGATGGCGATGCGTGAGGGCGTGCTGCCACCGAGCCTGAACTACATGGGTCCGAACCCGCACATCGACTTCGACGCCCAGCGACTCGAGATAGTCGAGGATCCGCGCGAGTGGCCGGAATACTCTGGCCGCCCGGTGGCAGGTGTCTCGGGCTTCGGCTTCGGTGGCACGAATGCGCACGTGGTGATCGCCGCTCCGACCGAGCAGGAGCTGCAGAACGCCGCCGCACTGAACGAGGAGCGGGCCGCTGGAAAGGCTGGTCCTGGCGCTGCTGATTCCGGCTCCGGCACCGCAGCGAACGCAGAACCGGCCCGCCCACTGATCGACTGGGAGTCCTGCGAGACCCCGGCCGCTCTGCTGCCAGTCTCCGGCTTCCTGCCCTCCCGCCGTCGCCTGGCCGCCGGTGACCTGCGCGACTGGCTTGCCGAGCATGAGTCCACCGATCTGCTGGATGTCGCCGGGGCGCTCGCCGGCCGCAACCACGGCCGCTCCCGTGGCATCATCCGCGCCACCAACACTGCCGAAGCCATCGAGGGGCTGGAGCGCCTCGCCGAGGGCAAGAAGGGGGCCACCGTCTTCACCGCGGACTCCCCGGCTGCCACCGGCCCGGTCTGGGTCTACTCCGGCTTCGGCTCCCAGCACCGGAAGATGGGCAAGGAGCTCGCGGGCATCTCCAGCTTCTTCGCCGAGCGCCTCGCCAAGATCGACGAGATCGTGCAGCGCGAATCCGGCTGGTCGCTGGTGGAGAAGATCAACGACGACGAGCAGAACTTCGACCTGGAATCCGCCCAGGTCGCCATCACCGCCGTCCAGATCGCGCTGACCGACCTGCTGCGGGAGTTCGGGCTGCGCCCGGCCGCGGTCGTCGGCCAGTCCCTGGGCGAGATCGGTGCCGCCTACGGCTCCGGCGGGCTGTCCCTGGAGGACGCCATGACCGTGGCCTGCCACCGCTCCCGCCTCATGGGCGAGGGCGAGAGCCAGCTCACCGGCGACCAGGCCGGGGCGATGGCCGTCATCGAACTGGGCCCGGAGGCGCTCGAGACCTTCCGCGCCGAGCACCCGGAGTTCGCCAAGGTGGAGCCCGCGGTCTACGCCGCGCCGGGCATGACCACCGTCGGTGGCCCGCAGGCGGCCGTCGCCGCGCTGGTTGAATACCTGGGCGGCGAGGGCAAGTTCGCCCGCATGCTGGATGTCAAGGGCGCGGGGCACACCTCGATGCTCGACCCGATCCTCTCGGAACTCCTCTACGAGATCGGCGGCATCACCGCCCGCCCGATTCACACCCCGCTGTACTCCACCGTCCACCGCGGTGAGGTCTACCAGCCGGGTGAGGCTGTGCACGACGCGGATTACTTCGTCCACTGCACCCGCCATCCGGTCTGGTTCTCGGACGCCACCGGCCAGCAGTTCAAGGACGGCTACCGCACCTTCGTGGAGCTCTCCGCCCACCCGGTCGCGCTCATGCCGATCATGAACAACGCCTTCGCCCACGACGCGGGCGACGCCAAGACCCTCTACGCGCTCAAGCGCAAGGAGCCGGCCACGGAAACCCTGCTGAATCTCCTGGCCGAGCTCTACGCCGAGGGTGCCGACCTGGACTTTGGTCGCCTGTACCCGCGCAACTTCGCGCTGCAGCTGCCGGGCCAGCACTGGGTGGAACAGCCGCACTGGACCGACGCCCACCCGTCCGGCCCAGGCGCGCAGGGCCTGCCGGGTAGCCGCGTGGACCTGCCGGACGGCCGGGTGGCCTTCGCGACGCAGGCGGATCGTGTCGCCTCCCTGGAGGTGCTGGCCGAGGCCCTGGCCGACGAGCTCGCGCCGGGGCACGCCGTCAGCGCAGCGCAGTCCCACGGGGTGCTGCCGGCAGCCGGTGAGATCACGACCATCGCCACCCGCACTCTGGGTGGCTGGTCCCTCCAGGTTTTCGACGTCGCCGGCACCGGCCAGGTGCTGGGCGAGGCTTTCGTCAGCACGCTCGGCGGGGACGCAGGCGCTGGCGCGGCAGCTGCCGCACCAGCCGCTGCGGCTGCCAACGCCAACGAGGACGCAGGGCAGAAGCTGGGCGCGGTGACGCAGTCCGCTCACGCCCTCCCAGAGGTTCAGGAGGGCGAGGCTCGCTGGACCCCGGACAGCGGGGTGAGCGTGGCGCAGCGGCTGCGGGAGATCGTCTCGGAGTCCATGGGCTACGACGTCGAGGACCTGCCGGGTGAGCTTCCACTGATCGACCTGGGCCTGGACTCCCTGATGGGCATGCGCATCAAGAACCGGGTGGAATACGAGTTCGACCTGCCGCCGCTGCAGGTCCAGCAGCTCCGCGACGGTTCCGTGGACACCGTGATCGCCATGGTCGAGGCGGAGATCGCCTCCCGCGCCAGCGAATCGGGCGCCGCGAAGCAGGTGTCCGAGGAGGCCGACGCGCAGCCAGCGGGTGACGCGTCGGATGCCGCCGAAAGCGCAGCAACCGACTACACCGTCAACACCGGGGGAGTCGCCCCGCGCGATGCCTCCGAGCGCCTCGTCTTCGCCACCTGGGCGAAGATCAACGGCAAGGCCGCAGCCGGCGTTACTAGCCCGCTGCCGAAGGTCAGCGCCGACACCGCCCAGCAGATCGCCGAGCGCCTGAGCGAACGCTCCGGTGCTGAGGTCACCGCCGAGCAGGTCGCCGAAGCCACGGACCTCGCCGCCCTGGCGGATACCGTCCGCGCCAGCCTGGAGACCGCCGTCGAAGGCAACATCCGCGTGCTGCGCGCCCGCCCGGCCGGCTCCGAAAAGCCGAGCCTGTTCCTCTTCCACCCAGCCGGTGGCTCCTCGGTGGTCTACCAGCCGCTGACCCGCCGCCTGCCGGAGGACGTCCCTGTCTACGGCGTCGAACGCCTCGAGGGCAGCCTGAAGGAGCGCGCTGCGGCCTACCTGGACGAGATCATCGCCCTGGCCGACGGTCGCCCGGTCGTGCTCGGCGGCTGGAGCTTCGGCGGGGCCCTGGCCTACGAGGTCGCTTTCCAGCTCGCCCAGCGCGCGGCCGCGGGCGAGCCAAGCGCCGAGGTGCAGCGCATCGTCCTGCTCGACACCGTTCAGCCGGCCAACCCGGCGCCGGACACGAAGGAGGAGATGCACGCCCGCTGGGACCGCTACGCCGCCTTCGTCAACAAGACCTACGGCTTCGAGATGGAGGTTCCGCACGAGCTGCTGGACCTGCAGGGCGAGGACGTCATGCTCGCGATGTTCCAGGAGATGCTGCAGTCCCCGGAGGCCGCCAGCCTCGGGCTGCCCGCGGGCGTGCTGGAGCACCAGCGCGCCAGCTTCGTGGACAACCGCATCCTCGAGTCCCTGGACTTCCACGCCTGGGCGGCCGTCAAGGTACCGGTCACCCTCTTCCGCGCCGAGCGGATGCACGATGGTGCAATCGAGCTGGAACCGGCATATCGTGATATTGCGCCGGACGGCGGCTGGGGCGAAATCGTCACCGAGCTGGATGTCATCCAGCTGCAGGGCGACCACCTCGCCATCGTCGACGAGCCCGAGATCTCGAAGGTGGGCAGCGCTCTCACCGAGGTGATCCAGGACAGCCCGGCCACGAACGAAGAAACACAGGATGAGGAGTAGCCCCGACGTGTCTGAAGACTCTGCTGACCAGGCCAACCCGCAGGGTGAAGATACTGCTCCAGCGGGCAGCAGTGTGTCCGCGAAGCTGAAGGACCTGCAGCACCGACTCGAGTTGGCGCAGGACCCGGGCTCCGAGTCGGCGAAGGCCAAGCGCGACGCCGCTGGGCTCACCACCCCGCGCCAGCGCATCGACGCCCTCCTCGACAAGGGCTCCTTCACCGAGATCGGCGCCCTCGGCCAGGCCCCGGGCGACCCGAGCGCCCCCTACGGCGACGGCGTGGTCACCGGCTACGGCCGCATCGGCGGCCGCCCCGTCGCGATCTACGCTCACGACAAGTCCGTTTTCGGCGGCTCCGTGGGCGAGACCTTCGGCAAGAAGGTCACCGAGGTCATGGACATGGCCACCCGCGTCGGTATCCCGGTCATCGGCATCAATGACTCCGGCGGCGCCCGCATTCAGGACGCCGTGACCTCGCTGGCCATGTACTCCGAGATCGCGCGCCGCCAGGTCCCGCTCTCCGGCCAGAGCCCACAGATCTCCATCCTGCTGGGTCCCTCCGCAGGTGGTGCGGTCTACGCCCCCGTGACGACGGACTTCCTCATCGCCGTGGACGGCCGCACCCAGATGTTCGTCACCGGCCCGGCCGTCATCGAGTCCGTGACCGGCGAGAAGATCTCCATGGAGGAGCTGGGCGGGGCGCGCCAGCAGGCCCGCAACGGCAACATCAGCTACGTCGCCGCCACCGAGGAGGAGGCCTTCAACTACACGAAGGACCTGCTGGACTTCCTGCCCTCCTCGGCCTTCGACGAACTGCCGCAGTACTGGGCGCCGAACGACTCCCTGACGGAGCGGGATAAGGAACTGAACTCCATCATCCCGGACGACCCGAACGCCGGTTACGACATGATGGACGTGCTGACTCGCATCTTCGACGACGAGAACGTCCTCGAGGTGCAGGGCGACTACGGTGCCAACGTCATCACCGCCTACGCACGCATCGACGGGCAGACGGTCGGCGTGATCGCGAACCAGCCGATGGTGCTGGCCGGCTGCCTGGATGCCGAGGCCGCGGATAAGGCCTCCCGCTTCATCCGCATCAACAATGCCTACAACATCCCGTTGGTCTTCGTGGTGGACACCCCCGGCTACTTACCGGGCGCGGAGCAGGAGAAGGTCGGCCTGATCCACCGTGGTGCGCACCTGGGCTTCGCCCTGGCTGACGCGACGGTGCCGAAGCTCACTGTGGTGGTGCGTAAGGCCTTCGGTGGTGGTTACGCCGTCATGGGCTCGAAGAACCTCACGGCGGATGTGAACCTCGCGTGGCCGACCGCGCAGATCGCGGTGATGGGCGCGGAGGCTGCCGTCGTCATGATGAAGGGCAAGGAACTGGCCGCGATGCCGCCGGAGAAGCGGGTGGTGGCGAAGAAGATGTTCATGGACTTCTACAACGCCAACATGACCAGCCCCTATGTATCCGCGGAACGAGGCTACGTGGACGCGATCATCTCCCCAGAGGACACCCGCGTGCAGCTGCGTCAGGCGCTGCGCCAGCTGGCGCACAAGCGCACTCCGCGCGAGAAGAAGAAGCACACGATTCTGCCGATGTAGCCGCATCGGTGGATACGCACAGCGTGGCGGGTCCTCTCGAACCCAGCCACGCTCGTGTTGTTTCGGCGTAATATCCATAGTAATTTTTGGGTCCAAACAACCGGCCAATTAGATGGGAAGTATATGACGACGCAGTCGCCGCTGAGCCAGATCAAGAAGCTCGCGAATAACCTCAAGTACTCGGCAGAGGGGCTGGCCACCGAGGTCTCCGCCGTGGGGCGCGGGCTGATCCCGGTGCTGCGCTCCGACATCGTCGCCAAGGGAGGCGGCGTGCGCGGCAAGCTGACCTTACTGGAGGGCATCGCCCGCTACGGCTTCAGCACCGCCCGCCAGATGCGTTACGCGGCCTTCCACGCTCCGGATCAGCTGGCCTTCATCGACGACATGGGGCAGCGTACCTACGGTGAGATGCTGGACGACGTCCAGGCGCTGGCCCGCGCCCTGCAGCGCCGCGGCGTGGGCAAGGGGAGCCGGGTCGGCGTGATGTGCCGCAATAGCCGCGCGATCATCTACGCCCTCGGCGCCAAGGGCTTCGTCGGAGCAAAGATCTTTCTGCTGAATATCGGCAGCTCTCCGGAGCAGCTCGCGAACTCCCTGGCAGAGCACGATCTGGACCTGCTCATCATCGATGAGGAGTTCGCCGAGCGTCTGCCGGAGGACCTCGGCGGCTGCGAGATCATCATCGGGCACGCCGAGGATCTGAGTAGCCCGCAGGTGCGGGATGCCTCCTGGCCGACTTTCCAGCAGGTCATCGACTCCGCTCCGGGCGAGCAGGAAGAAAAGCTACCGCTGTTCCCTAAGCGGGATCGGATCATCATCATGTCTTCCGGCACCTCCGGGACCCCGAAGGGCGTGTCCATCCAGGATCCGCTTATCCCCACCCCCTTGGTCAGATTGGTGACCAAGGTGTCATGGCGCAAGCACATGATGGTGCAGATGTCCGCCTCGATGTTCCATGCCTGGGGCTGGGGCAA
>DWUR01000060.1 GCA_019120635.1 Candidatus Corynebacterium intestinavium
TCTAAGGCCGGCGGGGGCGACGTCGAAAAGGAACAAGGAGGGGGCTCAAATCGAGGGCAAAAGAATGATGGCATGAAGGAAATAGGCATACGTCAAAGGCGACACAAGAACACCGAAGAAATGAGACCGAAAGGGAGAGAACAATGACCATGAACACCAAGAACACCGCCACTCAGACAACGGAGATCGCGATTGCGGATACTTCCGGCGGGTTGACCGTGTTTCAGCGCGCTGAGCTGTGGATTCGGGGTGCTGCGAGGGCGCAGTACGAGGATGAATCTGGGATGAGCACGATTGAGTATGCGCTCGGGTGCGTGGCTGCCGCGGCGCTCGGGGCGCTGCTGTACACGGTGGTGACGTCGGATGCAGTGGAGAGCGCGCTGAGCGGCATCTTCGAGCGTGCCCTGAGCGAAGGTAAGTAGATGAACACGGTGGAGGGGGCCTCCGTGTTGACCGCCATCGCCGTGACCGTCGGACTGCTGGTCGCGGGGCTCAGCACTCTGGCGACCAGCATGGCGGCGCATTCGAGTGCCCGGGATGTCGCGCGCATGGCGGCCCTCGGGGTGGGCGATGGCGAACTCACCGGCCGCGAGGGGGAGACGGTGGAGATCACGCGCAAGCCCGTGGGGGAGACGCCGTGGTCCATGGTGACGGTACGGCTGACGAAACAGGCCCCGCTGTTCGACGTCACCGTCGAGGAATCGATCCTGGAGGAGCCGAATGCCGACAGCAGCGGGAGTTAGCTCCATCTTGGGGCTCATCACCCTGTGCGGGGTGATCGTGCTGGGGTTCGGGCAGGTGGACGCTCACCAGCGGGCGGTGGTGGCCGCCGACTTAGTGGCACTGTCTGCTGCGCAGGCGCACGTGGCCGGGGACGCGGATGCCTGCGGGATTGCCGGGATCCTCGCGCGGGCCAACGCCGCGGAACTGGTGGGCTGTGAGGTGGGGCCGGAGGGGCCGGACACAGTGGGCGTGGAAATTTCCTTGAAGGGTCGGCACGCTACGGCGGTTGCCGGCCCGATGTGATCCGTCGTGGGACCGGCCCGATGTGAGCCGGCATTGGAGCCCCGCGGGCACCCTTACAGCTTCCCCCCCCCCGCTCGCGCGGCCCCCACGGCTCCCCACGGCTCCCCGTGGCTTGCTCGCGGCTCCCCGCGGCCTCCCCTAAGGGTGTTTTGCAGAGCTCCTAGGGAGTTTTGCAGAGTTTGATGCCGGAAATCGGCTGAAAAGCGGCATTAAACTCTGCAAAACGTGTCGATGTGGTGCGGGGCGCCGGAACTACGGCCTAGGACTTCGCGGGGGCGCCCGACGGATCGGCGGAACCGAGCGAGCCGACGGGACCCGGAGCGGCGTCGTCGTCGAAGATGGACTTCAGGAATGGGGTGGAGTGAACCTGGGACGCCGGTACCGTGCCACCGTGGTCGGTCGGGTACCAGCGGACCTCCACGCGGGCGTTGCGGGGGCTGCCGGTGAACTGCTTGAGCCACATCTCCGTGTTCAGGGAGAGGCCGATGGGGGTGGGGACGTCCATGTCCGCCAGGCCGTGGCCGAGGAAGACCGGCCGGTCGTAACCGGTGGTCGGGGTCGCCATGTACTTCCGCAGCGCCTCCGGCAGGCCGGGGACGTCCCGCAGCGGCTTCTTGAACGCGCGGGCGAGGTTGGTGCCGCGGACGGCGTCGGCGGTTTCGGAGAGGCAGCTCTTCAGGGAGGCGTCGACCATCTTGCGACCCTCCTCGGTTAGTGCGGAGTCCACGTCGATATCGGGGTTGGCCTCGCGGAATCCGGCGAGGATGTACAGCGCGTAGCTGTTCAGGCCAGCTGGCAGCGGGATAGCCGGGAAGGTGGGGCCGCCGGCGAGCACGATTTCCTCGATATACGCGGGGGCGCCGGTGGCGACGGTGCCCCGGAAGTCCAGGCCCGCGGGCTGGGAACGGGACGTCGCGCCATGTGCCACGTTCAGTGCCGCGCCCCCGCCCTGGGACTGGCCGATCACGGCCCACTTCTTGGAGAGCACGGGCTGGCCCTTGTTCTCTGCGGGGAGTGCCGCTGAGAGGTCGGCCTTGTGGGCGGCGATCACGGAATCCACGACGGAATCCGCGGTGGCCTGGGAGTTGAGATAGCTCATGAGCCCCGGGGTGCCGAGCCCCGCATAGTCCGTGGCGACGATGGCATAGCCCTGGGAGAGCCAGTGGTTGAGGTAGGCGCTATCGCGCTCGCCGCGGTCGTTGATGCTGGGTGCGCAGACGTCATCCATGCCCACCGTGCCGTGCGCCCAGGCGAGCACCGGCCAGCCGCCCTCCGGTGGGGTGCCCTTGGGGAGGAAGATCGCGCCCGTGGAGGCGACGACCTTTCCGTGCTGGTCAGTTGTGGAGTGCGCGACGCGGTACTGGGCGCCCGCATTGGCCAGGCGCAGCGACTCATCGAGCGGGACCTGGGTGATGTGCTCGCCCGGGGTTGCCGGACCCGAGTCCCACTTGAGGCCGGAGTCTGCGGTGGGCTTGGTGTACGGGGCTGGGTCGCGCATCGGATCGCCGAGGTTAACCAGCGGGCGCGGGGTGGTGTCCGCGATGGAGCCGAAGACCTGGGAGGAGCCTGCGTTCGGGTTTCCGCCTCCGCCAGTGGAGGAGCCAGGGGCAGCAGTGGCAGTGCCGCTACCAGCGGCAAGAACCCCAAATGCCAGGGTGGCGGCGCTCAGCGCGGCGGTGGTTCGGCGGGTGCGAGTGTTCAGTGAGCGAGGAAAGGCGGGCATCGGCGTTCCTTCCAGATCATTAGCTTCGGGCGCAAAAATACCTGGTGATCATCACAGTAGCTGCCCCGGTCTGTCTGCTTCGCCGGTTTCGCGGAAAGGTTCGCGATGTCCGGTGGTTTCCGCTGTGTCATTGCATTGCGCTCTCGCGCTCTGGTCTGGAGCGCTGGCGCCGTGCATCGTGGGCGCTGGGCAGGTTGCAGAGGGAGTTGTGGGGATTGTCGTAGGTCGCGCCGTCCCGCTAGGCCTGTCTGCGGCTTCTCCCCGGCTTCCCCTCGCTTCCCTCAGCGTGTTTTGCAGAGTTTGATGCCGGAAATCGGGTGAAAAGCGGCATCAAACTCTGCAAAACGCATCGATGGAGCGTTCAGCGGGCCGGCTAGTCCCGCCCCGCTAGTTCCGCGCCGGCTAGTCCCGACCCGCTAGTCCTGCGCCGTCGCGGCGGCCAGGAAACGCAGCAGCTCCAGCGCGCCCGTCTTGAACAGCGGGTCATTGCCATTCCCGCACTTCGGGGACTGCACGCATGACGGGCACCCAGCCTCGCACTCGCACGCCCCCACGGCCTCCGCAGTCGCGGCCATCCATCGGCCGAAATCCGCGAAGCCCTTCTCTGCGAACCCCGCCCCGCCGGTATAGCCGTCGTAGACGAACACCGTGGGCAGTCCCGTATCCGGGTGCTGCACGATCGACACCCCGCCGATATCCCACCGGTCGCACGTCGCGATCAGCGGCAACAATCCGATCGCCGCGTGCTCCGCCGCATGCAAGGTTCCCGGCCACGTTGGCTCCGGAAGGCCCAGGTCAAGCAACAC
>DWUR01000061.1 GCA_019120635.1 Candidatus Corynebacterium intestinavium
GCGCCACCCGCGGAGAACAGAGCGATATCGATGCCCTTGAGCTCCTCGGTCGGTGTGGCGGCGACGTCCTCAACAACAATCTTCTTGCCACCGAACTCCAACTCCTTGCCTGCGGAGCGGGAGGAGGCGAAGAAGCGCACCTGGTCAGCGGGGAAGTTGCGCTCCTGGAGCAGGTCGCGCATCACCTGGCCGACCTGGCCGGTGGCGCCGACGACAGCAAGCGTGGTCACGGGATATCAGTCCTTAAAAGATTGTTTAGAGAAGTTCTTGTGGGGCCGCGAGCGGCACTGCGGGGCGCGTTGCGCACCCGGCAGCCCCAACGGCCCCCAGCGTAGTGTTTAGCGGCCGGTTCCAGCGTAGACGGTGGCCTCTTCATCGCCGCCCAGCTGGAAGCGGTCGTGCAGTGCGGTGACGGCCTTATCGACGTCGTGCTCGCGGATCAGCACGGAGATGCGGATCTCGGAGGTAGAGATGAGCTCGATGTTGACGTTCGCGTCACGCAGCGCCTCGGTGAAGTCGGCGGTCACGCCCGGGTGGGACTTCATGCCGGCACCGACGAGGGAGACCTTGCCGACCTGGTCGTCGTAGAGGACGTTCTGCCAGTCGCCGGACTCCTGCATGCCCTTGAGCAGCTTCACGGCGCGGGCGGCGTCCTCGCGCGGGCAGGTGAAGGTGATGTCGGTGCGGTTGTCGTCCAGCTTGGAGACGTTCTGCAGCACCATGTCGATGTTGATCTCGGCGTCCGCGACGGCACGGAAGATACGGGCGGCCTCGCCCGGCGCGTCTGGGATTCCGACGACGGTGATCTTCGCCTCGGAGCGGTCGTGGGCAACGCCCGTGAGTACTGCTTCTTCCACTGGAATATCCTCCATCGATCCGGAAACTAGGGTGCCATTGTCGTTGCTGTATGAGGAGCGCACGCGCAGGGGGACGTCGAAGGCCCGGGCGTACTCCACGGAGCGGAGCATGAGGACCTTGGCGCCGACGGCGGCCATCTCCAACATCTCCTCGAAGCTGATGTTATCCAGCTTCTTTGCATCGCTGACGATGCGTGGGTCGGCGGTGTAGACGCCGTCGACGTCGGAGTAGATCTCGCAGACGTCCGCGTTCAGGGCTGCCGCGAGGGCGACGGCGGTGGCGTCCGAACCACCGCGGCCGAGGGTGGTGATGTCCTTCGTCTCGCGGTTAACGCCCTGGAAGCCTGCGACGATGCAGATCTTGCCCTCGTCGAGCGCCTCGCGGACGCGGCCTGGGGTGACCTCGACGATGCGTGCGTTGCCGTGGCGCTCGGTGGTGATCACGCCGGCCTGGGAGCCGGTGAAGCTCTGCGCGTCGGCGCCCAGCGACGCGATGGCCATGGCCACGAGGGCGTTGGAGACGCGCTCACCGGCGGTGAGGAGCATGTCCATCTCGCGGGCCGGTGGCACGGGGTTGACCTGCTCGGCGAGGTCCAGGAGTTCATCGGTGGTGTCACCCATGGCGGAGCAGACGACGACCACGTCGTTGCCCTGCTTTTTAGTGTCCACGATCCGTTCCGCCACGCTGCGGATGCGCTCTGCTGATTCCAGCGAGGAGCCGCCGTATTTTTGCACGATGAGTGCCATGTAGTTTTGGCCCGCCTTCCCGGATGCTCGGAGTTATTTGGGGTGGTTTTTCGTGTTGCCGTTGTGGGGCGTTTTACGTGTCACACAGATTACAGGAGGGGCAGGCGCACCCCTATAGTAGGTCGCTCGCCGGGGGCAATCGGGCCTGGTTTAGGGTGGAAGCCGATGATGCATAGCAACGCACTGGCGATTTTCTTCGGTCTCGCCTCCGCGCTCACGATCGCGTGGGGCACGGTGGTTCGGCACCGGGTCGCCGAGGATTCCGGTGGGACGGATACCTCTTCTGTGGTCGCGGCGATCACCCGTGTGCGGTGGTGGGCCGGGCTTGGGCTGTCCTTTTTGGGCTATGCATTCCAGATCGTGGCGTTGGGCTTCGGCACCCTGTTGGTAGTACAGCCGATTCTGGTGCTCTCCTTGATGTTCACCTTGCCGCTCTCGGCGAAGCTTTCTGGTCGCCGGATTTCGAAGTCGGAGACGGCGTGGGCGGCGTTGCTGACGGTCGCGGTGGCGGTGATCGTGGTTTTGGGTCGCCCGCAGGCCGGCGTGGCGGAGCCTTCCCTGCCGCGGTGGCTGACGGCGCTGGGTATCGGCGTGGTGATCTTCGTGGTGATGTACCTGATTTCCCGGGGTCTGCGCCATGCGAATCGGGCGCTCATCTTGGGCTCGATCACCGGCGGGATCATGGGCTATGTGGCGGTGCTTTCCAAGGCCGTGACGGATATTTTTTCCCGTTCCGGGGTGCTGGATCTGCTGATCAGTTGGGAGCTGTGGGGGCTGATTGGTCTCGCGGTGATCGGCACGGCGGTGCAGCAGGCCTCTTTCAACGCGGGACCGTTGAAGAATTCCCTGCCGGCGATGACGGTGGTAGAGCCGATCTTCGCTTTCGCGCTGGGGTATACGATCCTGGGCGAGAAGTTCGACGTCTCCGGCTACGAGTGGATCTACATGGCCGCCGCGCTGATCATCATGATCGTCTCCACGGTGGTGCTCTCCCGGAAGACGATCACCGACTAGCCGGAACTAGCCACGCGGGCCGGGGTCACTGGCATATCATCGTGAGTCGGGCTTGATTTAAAACCCCCAACTACTGCCCTCAATTTTCCGGAGGAACCCCACCGTGAGCACTGCACCGTCCCAGAACAGCTCTTCTGACCAGGCCAAGCCGTGGCTGAAGTTCTATACGGAAGGGACCGCCCCGAACCTGGATTACGGGGAGACCACCCTGGTCAGCATCTTCCGGGATGCGGTGCGTAAGTACGGCAAGCGGGATGCGATGTGGTTCCTCGGCACGCAGGTCACCTACAGCGAGTTCGGGGAGCTGGTGGATAAGGCCGCAGCCGTCCTGAAGGAAAACGGCGTGAAGCGGGGCGACCGGGTAGCCGTCGTCCTCCCGAACTGCCCGGCGAACCTGGTGGCGTTCTACGCGATCGTCTCCCTGGGGGCCACAGCGGTGTACCACAACCCGCTGTACACGGCGCACGAGTTGGAGGGGCCGTTCGCGGATCACGGCGCGAAGGTCGCGGTGTTCTGGGATAATACGGCGGATATTGCGCAGCACCTGGTGGACACCACCCCGCTGGAGAAGGTGTTCACGGTGAACATCACGAAGTCGATGCCGCTGTTGCAGCGGGTCGCGCTCTCCCTGCCGGTGCCGGCGCTGCGGAAGGCGAAGGCGAAGCTGACGGGCGGGCCGACCCAGTTTGAGGACTGGGACGCCGCCGTCGATGGCATGGCACCGGGGTTGGGTCGTCGCGCGATTCAGGACACCCTGCCGATGGTGCTGCCGGAGTCCCCCGCGCTGATCCTTTACACCTCGGGCACGACCGGTTCGCCGAAGGGTGCGGTGCTGAGCCACCGGAATATCTGCGCAAACCTGATCCAGGGCAAGGCGTGGGTGCCGGGTCTGGGCGAGCAGGCCGACCCGGAGCGGATGCTGGCCGCGCTGCCGATGTTCCACGCTTATGGCATGACGATGAACGGTGCGCTGGCACCGCTGATCGGCGGGGAGCTGCTGCTGCTCCCGGCCCCGGAGCCGAGCCTGTTGCAGCAGGCGATTAAGAAGAAGAAGCCGACCTGGGTGCCGGGCGTGCCGGCGTTGTACCAGGCGATCGTGAAGCTGGCGGAGGAGAAGGACCTCGACCTATCCACGATGCGGAACTCCTTCTCGGGCGCTTCTGCCCTGCCGGTGGAGACGGTGGAGAACTGGGAGAATCTCACCCACGGCCGCCTGGTGGAGGGCTACGGCCTGACCGAGACCTCCCCGATCGTGCTCGGTAACCCGATGAGCGCGGACCGTCGCCCGGGCTACGTCGGTGTTCCCTTCCCGGATACGGAGGCCCGCGTGGTGGATCAGGACGACCCCACGAAGGTGCTGGACTACGGCGAGGAGGGCGAGCTGGTGGTGCGCGGCCCGCAGGTCTTCGGCGGCTACCTGCACCAGGAGCAGCTCAACGAGAAGATCTTCGCCGAGGGCTGGTTCCGCACGGGTGACATGGCCGTGATGGAGGCCGATGGTTTCGTGAAGATCGTCTCCCGTCTGAAGGAGATGATCGTGACCGGTGGCTTCAACGTCTACCCCGCCGAGGTGGAGGAAGCGCTGCTGGATCACCCGGAGGTCAAGGAGGCCGCCGTGGTGGGCCTGGCGAAGGAGGACGGCTCCGAGCGCGTGGTCGCCGCGGTGACATTGGACGAGGCCACGGAGGGCGAGGAGCACGAGCCGCGCCGTGTGGGCGAGAAGCTGCACGATTCGCTGCGCCAGCACTGCAAGAAGGTACTGACGGGCTATAAGGTGCCGCGGGAGTTCTTCCACGTGGCAGCGCTGCCGGCCGACCAGATGGGCAAGGTGCGCCGCACCCAGATGCGCGCGATCCTGGAGGAGCTGGAGCGCCGCTAGTTCGGACGCGGCCGGCCTAGGGGATGAGGCCGGACCTCCGTCTTTGGGCTTGATATGCAATTGACAGAACTTACTTAGCCCTGCTTAACTACCTCCTAATCTTTCGGCGCCCGCCGGAGGTCTACTCACTTTCACTAACTTAAAAAGGAGTGGGATGAAGAAGGTCATCTTCACCGCCGCGACGCTGGCACTGCTGGGCGGCGGTATGTTGTTCATTCCCAAGGCTTCCCTCGCGGAGACCACTTCCGCGTCCATGTCTCTGAGCTGCCAGGCAACCCCCGACAAATTCGCAGAGCCACAGGAATTCAGCACGGATAACGTCACCGTCAATATCGATGCGCCGAAGAGCGTTCGTATTGGCGAGGAGTTCCGCGCTGGCTTCTCCATTGACCCCGTGGAGGTCGACCTGCCCTCGCTGCCTTTTAGAGCGAAAATGGAGAGCGCTAGCCGCCTGAAGCTGGACATGGCGCTGCCGGCAGGCGTGGAATTCCTCGGTGCGGAGATCGACGAGTCGAAGTCCAACCTGAAGGGCATGAAGGTCCTCCAGGTGGATGCGGCCGGCAATCCTAGCCCCACGGGCGAGTTCCTCCGGGTGACCAGCTCCAATAACGCCACCATCGGTAATGGCCCGAACTCTTCCCGCAGTAGCGAGGGCGGGATCAAGTACACGCTGAATGGCTCCAAGATTGACCTGCGCTTCCCGGAGATCACGCTGCGCCTCAAGGCGAAGACCGCCGGGGAGAAGGCGCTGGGCGTGCGCACCGAGGGGGAGGCGGGCACCTTCGCACGGGACGAGAACTTCCTCACGATGCTGGGCAAGGTGTCGGCTCCCATTCCTTTTGTTGGCACCACCACCATCTGGGCCCCGGTGCAGTGCTCGCCCCGCGCTAGCGCTGGCGCACCGCTGGACTCCCGGGCCACCAAGCTGGCGAGCGTCACCGTTGAGGACGCCTCCGAGGTGGCCCTGAGCCTCGAGGCGACCGGCACTCCGGTCGCCGATCAGCCCGCAACCCTGAGCGCTCGCCTCGAGCCCGCAGCCGAGGGCACCGTAGAGTTCACCTCCGGTGCCCTGAAGGCCAGCGCTCCAGTGGTTGATGGCATAGCCACCGCTGAGCTGACCTTCCCCATCACCGGCGAGCACGAGGTCACGGCCAACTTCCAACCGAAGAATTCTGGCGAGTTCAAGCCAGCCACTGCCACCACCACGGTGACGGTCGCAGGCCAGGACGCTGCCCTGAACGTCGAGGTTCCCGAGAATGCCCCGGCTCGTTCGCGCGTAGAGGTCAAGGCCACCGTGGCGCAGGGTGCTGAGGGCACCGTCCGCTTCCGCCTTGGTGATTCGACGGTGACGGCGAGGGTCAACGATGGTGTCGCCACCGCTGAGCTGCCGACCGGCCCGAACCCAGGCCAGCAGGAGATCACCGCGGAGTTCACCCCGGCGCCACGCAGCGCATTCGCGGCGGGCACGGCCAGCGCTCCGATCACGATCGATGCGGTCACCGGCACGACGATCGAGCTGAGCGCGGATCAGACCGGCCCAGTTCGCCCCGGTCAGCCGGTGAACATTAGCGCCACCGTGACCCCTGCGGAGAACACTGAGCGGGCGGAAGGCACCGTGGAGTTCTTGATCGACGGCGAGCGGATCACCCGCACGCTGGAGGACCACGCCACGAGCGTGGAGTTCACCCCAGACCGTGAAGGCGACTTCCCGGTGGAGGCCAAGTTCATCCCGGCGGATGACACCCAAACCCCCGCCGAGGATGTGCTGACTGTGCAGGTGCAGGGCGCTACTGAGACCCAGCTTGAGGTCGACGCCCCGCAGAACGTCGAGCTTCTGGTCGAGGCCCCGACCACCGTGACCGTGACCCCGGCGGCTGCTGGTACCGTCACCGCCGTGATCGACGGGCGCCGCATCTCCGCGGAGGTCCAGGAGGACACGGGCACCGCCACCCTACCGCTGGTGTTCCCACGCGAAGGGGAATTCGAGGTCCCTATCACCTTCGTCCCGGCTAACCCGGCAGACGCGAAGCGGGCGACGACCACCACGACGATCACCGTGGCTGCTCCGGCAGCGAGCGACGTCGCGATCGCCCTCGACGGTCCGGATGCCGCGGAGAAGGGCCAGAGCACGAGCTACACCGCGACCCTCACCCCAGAGGTCGGTAGCCAGCGCAGCGTGACGGGTTTCCTGGAGATCCTCATCGACGGCAAGCCGGTCACCAAGGACGGCGAGACTGTCCGCATCCCGGTTGTCGAGGGAATCGCGGAGTTCGACGTGCTGTGGAACCGCGCCGGCGCGCAAGAGCTCACTGCGGTCTTCCACAATGCCTCGGGCGAGGAGGTCTCGCGCACGGCAACGACCGTGACCGTGGCAGGCGATACCGGCACACCGGACGACGGAAATAACCAGAACCCCGACGATGGCGATAACAACCAGGTGACACCGGGTGGCTCCAACTCCTCGGCGACCAACTCCTTCGCCCCGCTGATCGACTTCTTCCGCATGCTGTGGGAGTGGCTGACCTCGCTGTTCTCCGGTGGGGGCTCCTCCTCCGGCAGCTCTAGCACTCCCCGCGCCTAAGCCCCTCCCCACTCATATTCCTGCAAGGACTTTTCTATGACTCTGTTGCCTTCTCGTCGCTCGGGCCGCCTCGCCCTGGGCGCCATCACCTCCCTGTCCCTGAGTTTCACGCTGCTTTCCGCTGCCCCCATGAGTGCTGCCGCGCCGGTCAAGAAGTCGGTGCGGGTCAACCACCAGTGCGTTGAGGATAAGGGGTTGCTCTCCACGGGGTCCGGCTTGACCCTCACTCCGGATAATGTCGCCGTCGAGTACCCGGAGACCGTACTTCCGGGCCAGACCTTCACCGTCAAGGTCCAGCCGGGCGGGATGAGCACCGGTGGAAAGGACACGGGGCGGATGAAATACGACATCGCGCTGCCGCAGGGCGTGAAGATCAGCAACCTGCGCCTCGATGGCGGCGCCTCCGGGTTGAACGCGAACCCGGCAGCCGTGGTGCAGCGGGTTGACGCCTCGGGCAAGCCCAATGCCAATGGTGCTTTCGCCCGCATCTGGGACGGCGCGAACTCGGTGAATAATGGCGGCCAGGAAAACGACAGCTGGGGGTGGAGGACCGGTCGCGCGGGCCTGGCGGTGGACAGGAACAAGCCCTTCCGCCTGCCACGCATTGCCTTCGACGTCACCGCCCCAACCACGGTCGGCTCAAAGATCGTGACCGGCCTGCGAGCGGCAGGCACCGGCGCGGGCCCCGCCAGCAAGGAGAATCGGGACAACACCCTCTCCATGCTCGCCCGTGCCAACGTAACCGACGCGGTCTACTGCACCGC
>DWUR01000062.1 GCA_019120635.1 Candidatus Corynebacterium intestinavium
GCTAGATCGCCTGCAGCCCCAACGCGCCGACCTCGCGATCGACCGGGTTGGTGGTACCCGTCCCAGTGGGACCCTCCGCGTTATTCCCCGGGTTGGGCTGGTCGCCACCCGAGTTCGGAGCCGACGGGGCGGGGTTGTCGTCCGTCGGGACCGTTGGTTGGGACGGCTGCGACGGCGGGCGTGGGGAGCTCGGTGTGGGCTGCGTCCTCGTCGGCCCGTCTGGCTGCGTCGACGGCTGCGTGGGGCCCGCCGGACGGGTCGAGCTGGTCTCGTCATCTGCGCCGTTGTCCTCGCCCGGCTGGGTTTCCCCCGGGCGGGGCTCCACCGGCTGCGGCGGGACGTACTCCTCCTGGGTGGGGGAGGTCGTGACCTCGCTGGTCACGGTCTTCGTCTCTTGCTCAGGGGTCGAGGAATCGGAATCGCTGAAAAGGAGGTAGCCGATCACGCCCAGGCCGAGGGCCACAACAACCCCAAGCACGATCCACGGGGTGGCGGAATTGCGCTGTTGACCGCGCCGACCTGCCGAACGTTGGGACGCCGCCCCTGCAGCACCCGCCGTACCGGCCTTGCGCGGCCCTCGGGCGGGACCCTGGCGTGGCGGGACGGCCGTGCCTTGCCCGGTCACCACCTGGCTGAGTTCGGCGTTGGAATCCCCAGTTGCCGGGGCGCCAGCGTGAGCGGCGAACACATCCGTGTGGGCGGCGGCGTCGGTAGCGGAGACGGCGGCCGGGCGTGGGGCCGGAGCCCCGGCTAGGACAGCGGCGGCGGCCTCCGCGAGCTCCTGCCCGTCGGCGTAGCGGGCCCGCGGGCTCTTGCGCAGGCAGGTGTTCACCAGCTCGCGCAGCGGGGGGCTGAGCTCCTCGGGGAGCGGCTCCGGCTGCTCGGAAATATGCTTGATCGCCACCGAGACGGAGGAGTCCCCGCGGAACGGCCGGTGACCAGCAAGGACCTCATAGGCCACCACGCCGAGGGAGTAGACATCGGAGGCGGCAGTGACCTCCCGGCCCTGCGCCTGCTCGGGGGAGACGTACTGGGCCGTGCCCACCACCATGCCGGTCTGGGTCAGCGGCACGGCCTGCGCGGCCTTCGCGATACCGAAGTCCGTGATCTTCACCGTGCCATCGGCGGTGAGCAGCAGATTGGCGGGCTTGATATCCCGGTGCACCGTTCCGGTGGCGTGGATCGCAGCAAGGCCCATCGCGGTCTGCCGGATCAGGTCCAAGGCCAGCGGCTCCGGCAGCTGGCGCTCGCGACGCAGCACATCCGCCAGACTCTCGCCACGGACATACTCCATCACGATGTAGCAGAACACCGCGCGGGTCTCCTGCGTGGGCTGCGAGCCGTCTGCGGAGATCTCCCCGTAGTCGTAGGTGGCGACCACATTCGGGGAATCGAAGTGCTCCGCGGCCTCCGCCTCATTGCGGAAGCGCTCGCGGAACTCCGGGCTTTCGGTGTACTCGGGCTTCAGGATCTTGATAGCCACGTCCCGCTGCGCGACGGTATCGCGGGCGAGCCACACGGTGGACATCCCGCCCCGGCCAACGATCCAGCTCAGCTGGTAGCGCTCACCCAGTAGCCGCTGGGTGTACTCGATATCCGTGCGGTCCGGCTGGTGCTGCTCTGGGTGTTCAGTCATTTTTAGCGCTGCTCCTGCTCCGCGGCTGCGATGACGGCACGCCCGATCGGGCCGGCCACAGCGTTACCCGTGGCCCCCTGGCCCATGCCGCCACCGTTTTCCACCAGCACGGCCACGGCCACGTCCGCCTCGGTGGAAAACGCGATGTACCAGGTGTGCGGGGCGGCCTCGCCACGGACCTCGCCGTGCTCGGCGGTGCCGGTCTTCGACGCGATGGTGGCCGAGCCGCCACCGCTCCGCTCGGAGCCCTGCATGAGCTCCTTGAGCTGGTCTGCTGTCTCCTTCGGGATCGCCCGGTTCAGTCGCTTCGGCTTCGTCTCCTTCAGGGTCTTCAGATCCGCGCCTGTGATCTTGGAAACCAGGTGCGGCTCCATGCGCACGCCACCGTTGGCGATCGTCGCCGCGATCACGGCGTTCTGCAGCGGGGTCAGGGACACATCGCGCTGGCCGATCGCGGACTGGCCCAGGGCCGCCTTGTCCGGCAGGTCGCCCAGTGTCGAGCGCTGCATGCCCAGCCCCAGGCCCCCGTAGCTATCGCCCACGCCGAAGGCCTCCGCGGTCTTGCGGAAAAGATCATCGCCGTGCTTGACGCCCAATTCGACGAAGGGCACATTGCAGGACTTCTCGAAGGCCACCCGCAGCGTGGTGGTCTCCCCACCCGCGCAGCGCTGGCCGTCGTAGTTCTCCAGGGTCGTGACCGTGTCCGGCAGCGTGGTCTGGCTGGCGGCGCTGACCGGAGTATCCGCATTATCGCCAGCCTGCAGTGCGGCGGCCGTGGTGATCACCTTGAAGGTCGAACCCGGTGGCTGGGTCACCTGGGTGGAGCGATTCAGCAGCGGGGAACCTGCGTCCTGGCTCAGGGCCTCAAAGTTCGCGGCCGCCGCCTCCGGGGACTGATCCGTGATCGAACTCGGGTTATAGGAGGGCGTGCTGGCCATCGCCAGCACCGCGCCCGTCGAGGGGCGCAGGGCCACGACAGAGCCGGAGTAACCCTTGCTGGCCAGCTCGTCGTAGGCCACTTGCTGCACCTGCGGGCTCAGGGTGAGCTCCACATTCGCGCCGCGCACCTCCTTGCCGGAGATCTGGTCCCACATGCGGCGGGCGAAGAGACTGTCATCCTCACCCGAAAGGATGGAATTCTGGCTGGCCTCGATACCGGCGGCGCCGAAGCGGTCGGAGAAGTAACCCTCCACCGAGCCGAAGGCCTCCGGGGCGTAGACGTAGCGGCGGTTGTAGTAGCCGTTATCGTCTCGTACGGACTCGGCCAGCACCTGCCCGCCGGCGGAGATCTGCCCGCGCTGGCGCTGCTTCATGTCATAGAACTGGCGCGCATTCAGCGGATTCTCCGCCAGCTGTTTGGTCTGGAAGGCCTGAATATAGGTCAGGTTGATCAGCAAGATGACCGTCAAAATCATGCTGAAGATGGCTACGGCTTTAATCGGTCGATTCACGCGAGCTCACCTTCTCCGTTGTTCTGCGCAGCCCCCTGCTTCTCATCGGACTTGTCGTTCTTCCCGCCGGACTTGGTGCCCTCGTCCTGCACCGCGCGCCGGGCGCGGGCGGAGTCGGAGATCCGCAGCAGGATCGCCAGCAGGATGTAGTTCGCCAGCAGCGAGGAACCACCGTGGGCAAGGAAGGGGGTCGTCAGGCCCGTCATCGGCATTAGCTTGGAAATGCCCGCCACGACAACGAAGACCTGCACCGCGACCGTCAGGGACAAGCCAGCGGCGACGAGCTTGCCGAAGGAATCGCTGGCGTGCATGCTCACTGTGAAGCCACGGAGCACGAAGATTGCGTACAGCAGCAGGATCGCCGCCAGGCCGATCAGACCCAGCTCCTCGCCGAAGGCGGAGAGGATGAAGTCCGACTGCACCACCGGGATCATCTCCGGATAGCCCTCGCCCAGCCCCTTGCCGGTGATCCCGCCGTAGGAGAGGCCAAACAGGGACTGCGCGAGCTGCAGACCCCGATTGTGGAAGTCCGCGAACGGGTCCACGAAGTTCGCCACACGGGTCTGGATCTTGTCGGACACCTGGTACACCGCGATCGCGCCGACCGAGGCCAGCCCCACGCCGAGTACCACCCAGGAGGCGCGCTCCGTCACGATGTACAGCATCCCCAACACGGTGGCGAAGAGCAGCAGGGCCGGGCCGAAGTCGTTCTGCGCGGCGGAAATGACCATAGCCAGTCCCCACACGAGGAACAGCGGCCCCATGTCGCGCATGCGGGGGAACTGCAGCCCCAGCAGGCTCTTACCCGTCACGGAGAACAGGCGGCGCTTGTTGACCAGCAGGGCGGCGAAGAACAGCAGCAGCAGGATCTTCGCGAACTCGCCCGGCTGGATGGAGAACGGCCCGATAGAGATCCACACGTTGGCGTCCGCATTGAGGCTGGTCGGCCACACGATTGGCAGCGCGAGCAGCACCAGCCCCACCAGGCCCATCAGGTAGGCGTAATCCTGCAGCGATCTGTGATCCTTCAGGAACACCAGCACCGCCACCAGTAGGCCCACGCCGACAACCATCCACATGATCTGCGACTTCGCCAGGGACATGCCTGTGGCCAGGTCAATCCGGTAAATCATCACCAGGCCCAGCCCATTGAGCAGCGCGGCGACGGGCAGCATCACCTGATCCGCGTCGGGGGCCATCCAGTTCATCACGAGGTGCGCGACCAAGAAGATGAGGAAGAACCCGCCGACCAGCAGGAAGATCCCGGAACTGAGCTCATTGCCCTGAGCCAGCTCCAGCGACACGACAGCCGTCAGGGTCACCACTGCGGTGAGCAGCAGCAGCCACGCTTCGGTCTTTCTCTTGAAAAAGCCTTTGGTCAATTCATTTCACCTCCCGGCAGGACACGCCGGGGGTCGTCAGGTCCTCAGCGCCCTTCCTGGCGGTGCTCGTGGCGCGGTCCGCGCTCGGTCGCTTCCCGTCGTCCTTCTTCTCGCGGGTCACGCACACCGGCAGGGTTTCCTCCGCCAGCCGGTTCACCTGCTCGACGACAGCCTGGTAGCTGTCCTCCGGCATGCTCTCGACGGTGCTTCGCGCGGAGGGGGTCAGGTCGGAGGTCAGGAAGAGGTGGCAGTCCTCGGAGGAGCCATTATCTGCGCCGATGAGCCGCACGGAGGCAGATTCATCGAGGCAGATCCGCTGGTGCGTGGAGCTCAGGGAGAGCCCCAGTGGGGAGCCGTGCACCCCGTTTTTCACGACGATTTGCTTGCCCTCCACGGCGACGAAGTAGGTCTCGCCGATCTTCTGGTAACCGAAGAATCCGGCGATCCCGAGCCCAGCGACGAGGACGAGTGCGACGACCAGGGCGATCCAGCCCCGTCCCCGCTTCTTTTTAGGGACGTCGGTTCCGTCTGCGCTGGTGGAATCCGCCGCGCCAGCTGCGGGCGCAGCGACCGGCTCCGAACCAGGTTCGCCACGCGTGGCTGCCCCAGTCGGCTTCGAAACCTCCTCGGGATCCTTCGGGGGCCGAGGTGCCCGCGAGCTCGTCACGCTGGCCCCGCTGGCCGCGGCGCGAGCCGCGGGCGTGTCGAAGCTGCGGCTTTCCTTCCTAGTGGGGGAGGCCGCACCAGCCAGCACCGGGGTTTCCGGCAGTGGGCCGCGACCAGCGGAACCTGCCGCGTCATCCTCGCCCGACACGTCGTCCTCGACATCTGCGAGGTCCACAACATCCGCGACGACGACGGTGACGTTATCCGGTCCACCGCCGCGCAACGCCATCTCAACGAGGCGATCGGCTGCGGTGGCAGGGTCGTAGGCGTTCAGGATCTCCCGCATCGTGTCGATGCTCACCGGATCGGAGAGGCCGTCGGAGCACAGCATGTAGCGGTCGCCCGGCAGCACCTCAAACTCCGTGAGGGTTGGCTCCACGGGCCGCCCGGTAAGAGCCTTGAGGATCAGGGACCGCTGCGGGTGGGAGCTGGCGTCCGCAGCGTCGAGCTTGCCCTCGTCAACGAGGGTCTGGACGAAAGTATCGTCCTTCGTGATCTGCGTGAGCTCCCCGTCGCGCAGCCGGTAGGCGCGGGAGTCACCGACGTGGCACATCGCTGCCTTACCGTTGCTGAACAGGATCGCGGTGAGGGTGCAGCCCATGCCCTCCAGCTGTGGGTTCTCGTCCACGTGGGAGGCGATGCGCTCGTTGCCCTCATCCACCGCGCGCTCCAGCACGGAGATCAGGCGGCGGCGCTCATCAGGCTCGTCCAGAAGCGGGGAATCCAGCGTGCGCAGGGTGTCCACCAGGAAGCGGCTGGCCACCTCGCCGGCCGCGTGGCCACCCATGCCATCGGCGAGGGTCAGCAGGCGTGGGCCCGCGTAGGCGGAGTCCTCATTATTCGTGCGCACCAAACCGCGGTCGGAGGATGCGGCGAAATCTAAAGCCAAGCGCTGATCCGTCATTGCTCCATCCTCACCTGGGTCTGCCCGATCCGGACTTCCATGCCCTCGGCGAGCCGTTCCGGCTGGTCAATGCGCTGGCCGTTCAGCCACGTGCCGTTGCGGGAATCCTGATCCTCGATGAACCAGTCGCGGCCCCGGCGGATGAGCCGGGCATGGGTGCCCGACGCGAAATCATCCTCCAGCTGCAGCGTGGACACCGAGGAACGGCCGATTGTGATCTCGTCGTAGCCCTGGAAGTTCAACGTGGTCCCGGTCAGCGGGCCACTGGTGATGATCAGGGACCTCGGCGGATTCGTGCGGTGGCGCGTGCCCCGGAAACCGCTGCTCGACGTGCCACCAGCCAGGCCAGCATGGGGGGCGGCGTAGCCCATCGGCGCGCCACCGGCAGCGGCCGCCCCGGGGCTCGCCGCGTAGTTCAGATCCTTGCGTAGCGCGCGGAGTGTCATCCAAATGAAGAACCACAGCAGCACGAGCAGGCCGATCTTGACCACTAGTAACAGCGTGGTGTGCACGGTCTTCACTCCTTATATATCGGGCATACGCGAGCAGACGGGCCGCAGGGGCGACCGAACTGTCCGGGTTTTAACCCTAGTTTAGTGAGCAGACACGCGTATAGGGGGAGGAGTGAATAGCCAGGCCCCCACGAAGACTTCGGAAAACCCCTGAGGCAGAAAAACGACAGTGGCTGGAATGCCCTAGTGGTGGAAGTGAACCTCGATCTCGGAGTGGCCCACGGCGATGACGTCCCCGTCGGCGAGCAGCCAGTTCTCAATCGGAGTGCCGTTGACGGACGTACCGTTCGTGGACTGCAGATCGGTGAGGACGGCGTCGTAACCATCCCAGGTGATCTCCGCGTGCTGACGGGACACGCCCGTGTCTGGGATGCGCAGGTCGACGGTCTTCCCGCGCCCGATGAGGTTGCTACCTTCGACCAGGTCATAGCGGCGATCGCTGCCGTCCCGCAGGGTGAGGGTGACGGTCAGTTGCTCGGCTTCCGGCCGGGGTTCGCCCGTCCCACCGCGGATGGGAGCCTCCTCATTCGCTGCGTGGGTGATCACCGTGGTTCCGGGGTAGCTGTGCTCCGGGTCGACGGCTCCGTTCTGGTCCTCGCCGGCCGGTGCCGCGGGGTCTTCCTGGACGGCCGGTCCGTCCTGCTCAGCGGCGGAGTAGCTAGCGTCCTCGGTGTTCGTATTCTGTCCACCGTCGACGGACTGTGCGGGGGACTGGGCCGTGCCAGGGTGGCTCGAATCGGAGTGCTCGGCACCGTAGCCCGTGCCCGGGCCGGGGTGGACGACCGAACCCAGGCCCGCGCTCGCTGCGCCCGTCTGCGCGGGGAAGGAATCGCTGTCAGCGTCATAAGCCTGGGCCTCGACTTCACGCACCTGGCTGGGGTCTTCCGGCCACTCCCGCTGACCGGGGGCGACGTCCTCGTCCGGAAGGGAGGAAGAACCAGCGGAGCTGGAAGATGCAGCAGAGCTGTGTGATTCAGCAGAGCTGGAAGATTCGGTGGCGCTGGCGTCGGCGGCATCCCCTGCGTTCTCCTCCTCGGTGGGGGAGTAGCTCTCGGGGATCTTGAAGCGGGAATCGGCCTTCAGCTGGCCCGTGTGCAGATCCTCCTCGACCCGAAGGTCGACCGTGACCTGGTTATTCGTCTTCCATCCCTCATTGCGGATGAAACGGCTCAGGCGGGCGGAAAGGTCGCGGACCAGCGTGGGGTGGCTCTCCTTCAGGGAGTCGTAGTCGCGCTGGGAAATCGAGACGATGAAGAAGCTTGGGGCAAGCCGGTTGCCCTCGCTATCCACCATCACGGAGTCCTCGGCCTGCTGCTTCAGCATCTCGTCGATCTCGGTCGGGACAACTTCGCCACCGAATACCCGCGCGAAGCTGTTATCCAGGCCCCGCTGCAGTGCGCTATCCAGTTTGCGAAATTTTCCGAAAAGATCCATCGATATTTTCCTTCCTTGGACGTCTAGGCCGTCTAACCAGAAAGGCCGCGATGGGTGA
>DWUR01000063.1 GCA_019120635.1 Candidatus Corynebacterium intestinavium
CTGGTCGGCGTGATCGGCTCGCTGCTGGGCGACCCCGAGACGTGGATCACCCGCGCGTTGGTGGTCCTGGTCGCAGCATCGCCGTGCGCGCTGGCAATCTCCGTGCCGCTGACGGTCGTGGCCGCGATCGGCGCGGCCAGCCAGTTCGGAGTAGTCATCAAGTCCGGCGCGGCGTTCGAGCGACTCGGCGGCATCCGTCACCTAGCGGTAGACAAGACCGGAACCCTTACCCGCAACCAGCCCGAGGTTACCGGAGTGGTCCCGGCAGACGGATTCGATCGGGCGCAGATGCTTTCCTTCGCGGCGGCGGTTGAGCAACAATCGACGCACCCCCTCGCCGCGGCGATCGTGGCAGCGGAGCCCGAAGCGCCCACCGCCTTGGATATCAGCGAAGAAGCCGGTCATGGCATCGGCGGCACCGTCGAAGGCCGACGGGTGCTGGTCGGCAGCCCCCGGTGGATCGACGCCGGGCCACTGAAGGCGGACGTTGAGCGCATGGAGTCCGAAGGCCAGACCTGCGTCCTAGTCACCGTCGATGACGCTCTCGCCGGGGCGATCGGGGTGCGCGACGAGTTGCGGCCCGAGGTGCCCGATGCCGTGCAGTCCCTGCACGACAACGACGTGGAAGTGAGCATGCTCACCGGCGATAACACTCGCACCGCCCGGGCGCTGGCTGAAATCGCCGGAATCGACGACGTGCGCGCCGAGCTGCGACCGGAGGACAAGGCAAGCATCGTCGCCGAACTCTCCTCCAAGACGCCGACGGCGATGATCGGCGACGGCATCAACGACGCGCCGGCACTGGCGGGCGCAACGGTGGGCATTGCGATGGGAGCAACCGGCTCTGACGCCGCGATCGAGTCCGCTGACGTCGCCTTCACTGGCCACGACCTCCGACTGATCCCGCAGGCGCTGCAGCACGCCCGCCGAGGCAGCAGGATCATCAACCAAAACATCGTGCTGTCTCTGGCCATCATCATCGTGTTGATGCCACTGGCGATCAGCGGTGTACTGGGCCTGGCCGCCGTCGTGTTGGTACACGAAGTCGCCGAAGTCATCGTGATCTTGAACGGCCTGCGGGCTGCACGAGCGAAACGCTGAGACACACCTTCGCCCAGCGCGCTGGCTCTCCAGCGCGGATCTTGGAAGGATTGAGCTGGTCAGGGACCAAGCGTCGTCTGGTCGTGGTCGAGCTCGCTCAAGCTATCGCAGATGGGGGGATGCCCCCGAGATTCGGGACGGACTCGCCGCCGAGAATCCGGCGGCGGCTGCGTCGGCGAACGAACGGACCGCGCTTTAACCTACCCCCCAATAACGCGAAGCGTCATTAACGCCCGGCGTTAGACGTTGAACTTGAAGTCCACGACGTCGCCGTCGACCATGACGTACTCCTTGCCCTCCTGGCGGACCTTGCCCGCCGCGCGGGCCTCGGCCATGGAGCCGAGCGCGTCGAGGTCCTCGAAGCTGACGATCTCGGCCTTAATGAAGCCGCGCTCGAAATCGGAGTGGATCACGCCGGCGGCCTTCGGTGCGGTATCGCCCTGGTGGATCGTCCAGGCGCGGGCCTCCTTCGGGCCGGCGGTCAGGTAAGTCTGCAGGCCGAGGGTCTCGAAACCAGCCTTGGCCAGGGTCTGCAGGCCCGGCTCGTTCTGACCCACCGCAGCCAGAAGCTCCGCGGCATCCTCCTCGTCCAGCTCCAGCAGGTCGGTCTCGCTCTGGGCATCCAGGAATACAGCCTCAGCCGGGGCGACCAGCTTGCGCAGCTCGTCCTTCTTCGCGTCATCCGTGAGGACGTCCTCGTCGGAGTTGAAGACGTAGAGGAAAGGCTTGGCGGTCATCAGGTGCAGCTCGCGGAGCAGATCCAGGTCGACCTCACCGCTCTTCGAGGCGGCGAAGAGGGTGCGGTCGTCCTCGAGGACTGCCTGGGCCTTCTTAACCTCCTCGACCGTGTCGGCGACGTCCTTATCCTTGCGCGCTTCCTTCTCCAGGCGCGGCAGGGCCTTCTCCAGGGTCTGCAGGTCGGCGAGGATCAGCTCGGTGTTGATAACCGAGATGTCGCTGGCCGGGTCGACCTTGCCGTCGACGTGGATGACGTTGTCGTCGGTGAAGGCGCGCACCACTTGGCAGATCGCGTCGGCCTCGCGGATGTTGGCAAGGAAGGCGTTGCCCATGCCCTCACCCTCGGATGCGCCCTTCACGATGCCGGCGATATCCACGAAGGTGACAGTGGCCGGGAGGATGCGCTCAGAGCCGTAGATCTCCGCCAGGCGATTCAGTCGCGGGTCCGGCAGCTCCACCAGGCCCTCGTTTGGCTCGATCGTGGCGAAGGGGTAATTCGCCGCCAGCACGTCGTTGCGGGTCAGCGCGTTAAAGAGGGTGGACTTTCCGACGTTCGGCAGACCAACGATTCCAAGGGTGAGAGACACTGAACAAGTCCTTACAGGTGCGTTTGAATATTGCCTTCTAGCTTGCCTGAAGCACTCCCCTTGGTTCAAACGCGCAACCCTACCCAATGTTGATCGAGAAAGTCCGTCAAAAATCGCTTGGAATTAGCTGTGTGTTGCTAAAATCCCCTTTTCAAGAGCGTGAGGTAGATCACCGGACCCGCCGGCGGCCTCCCGCTACTATCTTTTGGATAGGACGCACCACATTATGAGCTCCACAACGCCCGGTGGCTCCACAACCTCCTCCACCGACTCGCGCTCCCAGGCCCGCGAGACCTTCAACACCCGCCTGGTATTCCTCATGGCGGCGATTGGCTCAGCCGTGGGCCTGGGCAACATTTGGCGTTTCCCCTATGTCGCCTACGATTCCGGCGGCGGCGCCTTCCTCATCCCCTACCTGATTGCTCTGCTGACAGCGGGTGTCCCGCTGCTGTGGTTCTTCTTCAGCATGGGCCACCGTTTCCGCGCCTCCGCACCGCTGGCTTACCGCCGCATGGATCGCCGCGCGGAGCCCATCGGCTGGCTGCAGGTGGGCGTAGCCTTCTTCATCACCATCTACTACGCCGCCATCATCGGCTGGGCAGGCCTCTACGCATGGAAGTCGCTCTCCCTAAGCTGGGGCACGGACACCGAGTCCTACTTCTTCAACGACTTCCTGCAGCTAGACGCCGAGTCCACCCACTCGGGTAAGTTCGTTCTCCCAATCCTGCTGATTATGGTCGCAGTGTGGGTGATCACCACCGTCGTGTTGGCAGCAGATGTCAACAAGGGTATCGGTAAGCTCACCACCATCTTCGTGCCCCTGCTGATCGCCCTGTTCCTCTTCATGGTCGTTCGCGCACTATTCCTCGACGGTGCGCTCGATGGCCTGAACGCCTTCTTCACCCCGGACTGGGGAGCACTGACTGACTCGGGCGTGTGGATCGCGGCCTACGGCCAGATCTTCTTCTCCCTGTCTATCGGCTTCGGCATCATGACCACCTACGCGTCCTACCTGAAGCCACGCACCAACCTGACGAACACCGGTATGGTGACCGCCTTCGCGAACTCCTCCTTCGAGCTGCTGGCGGGTATCGGTGTCTTCGCGGCGCTGGGCTTCATGGCTCACCAGACTCAGACCAACGTCTCTGAGGTTGTCAGCGGCGGCATCGGCCTGGCTTTCGTTGCCTTCCCGACGATCATCAACGAAATGCCTTTCGGTGAGGTCTTCGGCATCCTGTTCTTTGTCTCCCTGTTCATCGCGGGCCTGACCTCTCTTATCTCCCTGATGGAGGTCGTGGTCTCAGCGGTCAAGGACAAGTTCAACCTGGAGCGCAAGACCGCCGCGATCATCATCGGCGCTGCCATGGGCACGATCTCCACTCTGCTGTTCTCTGCGACCACCGGCCTGGTCGCCCTGGACATCATGGACAAGTGGACCAACAACATCGGCATCATCTTCTGCGCCTCGCTGGCCCTGATCCTCACCGCCTGGATCTTCAAGCGCCGCGTGGAAATGACTCAGCACCTCAATGCGGTGTCCTCCGTGACGGTTGGTCCGGTCTGGCAGTTCTTCGCTTTCGTCCTGACCCCGATTGTCCTGCTCTACACGATGGTTTCGGAGATCATCGGCCTGATCAAGGAGCCTTACGAGGGCTACGCCACCGGTCAGATCACCACCTACGGCTGGCTGGTGCTGGCGATCATCTCGATCGCAGCGATCGTGATGACGATCGTTCCATTCCGCCAAGGCATCCACCTCGACGGTGTCCCGGGCTCGGACTACGGCGTTCCGCCGTTCGGCCGCAAGAACAATGAGCCAAATACGTTGGCCGCCGCGGCACAGCGCCCAGCTGCCCCCACGGCTGAGTCCAACCCCACCAAGAAGGGAGACAACTAACATGACTGCAATCGCGCTGATCATGATGGTGCTTTTCATCCTCGTCATCTGGGGTGGCCTCGTCGGATCCGTCATCATGCTGAGCAGCAGCACCGATGAGGAAACCGGCGAGTTGGGAACCGCCCCAGGCACCCACGACGAAGCGCTCGCCGCCGTCCGGGTGTCCTAGAGCCCCTCCCTGCGTTAAAACTACCCCGCCGGCAAAATCATGATTTTCCGGTGGGGTTAAACATTGTTTTGGCGCGCCTTTCAGGCATGATGGACACATGAATTCTTCCAAGGACCCGCGCAATAGCGGCCGTGGCGGGGGCGAACACCTCCCCGAGCACGACAGCGAGCGCGACTTCGCCGACTTCCTCGCTGGATCCCGGCGCGCGGATCACGAGTCCACGCTGCCTCTGCCCGAGGATCAGAGCCACAACCGCCGCAGCGCGGGCGCCGAGTCCACGCAGAACCAGGACAGCGACGCCAAGGGTGTCACTGTGGACGGAGCTGCCCCCGCCATCCCGGAGGACATGTCGGACAACGAGAACGACGACAAGCACCATGACAGCGGGAAAAACAAGCTCGCCGAGAAGCTGAGCGAAAAGTCCCGCGAGTTCCACGAGAAGCACCCGCACCGCCACGACGGGTCGCTCGATAAGTACACCAGCCTGGATGAGGCCGAGGATCTCAACCCCGAGGTGCGGGACCGTGCCGAGGTGCTGGGAACCTCCGTGCGCTGGTTCGCGGGCTGGTGCCTGCGCCTGCTGATCATCGCACTAGCCGCCTTCGTGGCCTCGAAGGCTTTCGGCAAGCTGTGGGTGGGCATCCTGCCGGTCCTGCTGGCGCTGATCGTCTGCACCGTGTTGTGGCCAATCGTCCGCGTGCTGCGCGAGAAACTACACTTCCCGAACGCGCTGGCGGTCGCCACGAGCATCATTGGTTTCTTCGTGGTGATCGCTGGCTTGTTCGCACTGATCATTCCGCCAGCGGTGGATCAGTCCCGAGAGTTGGCTTCCCAGGCAAATGCTGGTATTCGTACGATTCAGCGCTGGCTGCAGGGCCCACCGGTCAATCTGCAGGAAAGCCAGTTCAACGATGCCTTGAACCAGGCGACAAGCTGGTTGCAGAACCAGTCGGGGCGTATCGCATCTGAGGTCGCCGCTGGCGCTTCCGCCACCCTGTCTGCCCTGATGACGCTGTTCATCATGCTGGTGCTGACCTTCTTCTTCCTCAAGGACGGCGAGAAATTCTTGCCGATGGTCCGCCGCATCACTGGCCGTCGCGTCGGTTGGCACCTCACCGAGGCGCTGACTCGTTGCTGGCAGACCCTCGGCGGGTTCATCCGCACCCAGGCACTGGTCTCCTTCATCGACGCCGTGTTCATCGGCGGTGGACTGTTCCTCATGGGTGTTCCGCTGGCGGGTCCGCTGGCGGTGCTGACCTTCTTCGCGGGCTTCATTCCGATCGTCGGTGCCACTGTCGCCGGTATCCTCTCGGTCCTGATCGCCCTGGTGGGCGTGGGCTTCAAGACTGCGATCTTCACCCTGATCCTGGTGCTGGCTGTCCAGCAGCTGGAGGGCAACGTGCTGTCGCCGTGGCTGCAGGCCAAGGCGATGAACCTCCACCCGGTGATCGTGCTGCTGGCAGTGACGCTGGGTGGCACGCTCTTCGGCATCATCGGCGCGTTCCTGGCGGTGCCGGCTGCCGCGATGATCGCCGTCGTCCTGCGCTACATGGGCGACCTGACGGATCTCGCGACGGGCGAGAAATCCATGGAGGACATCGAGTTCGCCACCACCGCGGGATCCCTGTCCGGTGCGCAGTCCCAGCGCAAGGCGGAGCAATGGCTGGCGGGCCAGCGGGGTGCGACGAAGGTCACCAAGGAAAAGCTGACATTCAGCAACCTTCTTAACCCGCTTCGTAAGGGCGATAAGTAACATCAATGGCCGTGTCTGATACCTCCCCGCACAACGCAAGTTCCCGCTTCCCCGTCTGGTCGCCCCTGCTGGTGATGACTGCGGTGTTGCTGACTGGGCTTGTCATCGGCTGGGGCAGCACGACGCTGCCGACGGGGTATTTTGTGCTCTTCGCGGCCGCCATGGTGGTCTGCACCTTGTTCGTGGAGCCGCGTGGCCTGTTCCTGACGGTGGCCTCGTTCCCCCTCTGGTTCACTGTGGGGACGTTCATCGTGGCCCGCATCGCAGCCCCCTCCGGCGGTTCGGCCAAGGCGAAGTTGGCGACGTCGGCCTACCCGATCGTCCAGCATTACCTGTGGCTCGCTGTCACGATGCTGATCTGCGTGCTGCTCGCTGCGGTGCGGTGGTGGCTGTACCGGGAGAGCGTCGACCGTGCGCGGGCCCGGGCCACGCAGCGCCGTCGCCGCCAGTCCGACGCCAACCGTTCCAACGAGGAGCTTTCCCAGCGCGCTCGTTCTCGTGCCGCGCACCGACGTTCGGCTACCAGCGGAAAGAATGTGCCCTTCGACCCGGCGCGATTCCAGCAGCGCCGTACTGAGGGCGCTCGTAGCTATAGCCGTGAAGATCTGCGGGCCTCCTCTGAGCGCCGCCGCGGTGTCCCGGGCCGGGCTGAAGGGCGCTCGGCGCAGCGCTACCCCTCTTCCGCGTCCTCATCCCGATACTCGACTGGTTACTCCTCCCCCACCGAAGGCGCATCACGCTCTGAGCGGGCGGAGTACGGCAGTCGCCGCAGCCCTCTGCCGCGGCGCCGGCACACCGACGCCGGGCGGGAGTCCACTGAGGACCGCGACTACTAGAGGGAACGCAGCGGGACTAAAGATCAGAACCCGCCCCGAACCTCCACTCGGTAGGCAAGCCAGCTGATACAGCTTTCGGCTTGCGCCTCTCAAAAAGCAAAACCCACCACGAACATCGTCGTGGTGGGTTTTCACATCACTCCGGGGGCGGATTACGCGCCCTCCCGGCCTCGATGTGTGGGCGGCTAAGCCTTCCGGCCGGCGGTGCGGGACGGGCGCAGCTCGCGCGGCAGGGAGAAGATCAGGTCCTCCGTAGCGGTGGTGACCTCCTCAACCTCGGCATAGCCACGCTCGGCGAGCAGCTCGAGAACACCGCGGACGAGGATCTCCGGCACGGAAGCACCCGAGGTCACGCCGACGTTCTCAACGCCCTCGAACCACTCCGGCTTAACCTGCTCGGCGTAGTCGACGAGGTGGGCGGCCTTCGCTCCGTTCTGCAGCGCGACCTCAACGAGCCGCACCGAGTTGGAGGAGTTCTGGGAGCCAACGACGATCATCAGGTCGACCTTCGGCGCAATGGCCTTCACAGCGACCTGGCGGTTCTGGGTGGCGTAGCAGATGTCATCGGACGGCGGGTCCTGGATGTGCGGGAACTTTTCCCGCAGCATCTTCACGGTGCGCATCGTCTCGTCGACGGAAAGGGTGGTCTGGGAGAGCCAGACGAGCTTCGCGTCATCCGCGAACTCCAGCTTGTCGACATCCTCCTGGTCCTCGACGAGGTGGACGACGTCCGGTGCCTCGCCCGCGGTGCCTTCGACCTCTTCGTGGCCGTGGTGGCCGATGAGGATGATCTGGTAGCCCTGCTTCGCGAAGCGGGTGACCTCGTGGTGCACCTTGGTGACCAGCGGGCAGGTCGCGTCGAAGGTCTTCAGCTCCAGCTGGCGGGCCTGGTCGCGGACGGCCGGGGACACGCCGTGGGCGGAGAAGACGACGTTGGAGCCGCGGGGCACCTCGTCGGTTTCGTCGACGAAGATCACGCCGCGATCCTCGAAGGTCTTGACGACGTGCTTGTTGTGCACGATCTCCTTGCGGACGTACAGCGGCTCGCCATGCTTTTCGAGCGCCTTTTCTACGGCCTCAACGGCACGATCCACGCCGGCGCAGTAGCCGCGCGGTGCAGCGAGGTAAACCTTCTTCTTCCCCGCGGTATCCGCTGGGGTGGCCGCGGTGGTCTCGTCGTTTTGTCGGGTGTCGGTAGTACCAGGCAAAGTCATGCTCCCCACCTTAGCCCAGCTGCCAAATCAGGGGCTTTTCCGCGGTTCCGTCGCGGCCGTTGGCACGGATTTCGAACCGTGTTCGCCGGTAACCAAGGGAGCGTTGTCTGCGAAGCCTCCCGGGCTTGTCTGCAGCGATCTCTACAATGACTCGCATGAACGCGAACTCACCGGAGCAGCCGTGGCCAGTGTCCATGGTCAACCAGAAGATCAAGGGGTGGATCGAGCGCCTCGGCTTCTTGTGGGTGGAGGGCCAGATCACGCAGGTCAACATGAAGCCGGCGTGGAAGCTGTCCTACATCACCCTGCGTGATGTGGAAAAGGACCTCTCCATTCCGCTGACCATGAACACCCGCACCCTGCAGAACCTGCCGACCCCGTTGCGCGATGGCGACCGGGTGGTGGTCTACGGCAAGCCCGCCTTCTACGCGGGCCGGGGTTCCTTCTCGCTGTGGGTGACCCAGGTGCGTCAGGTTGGCGTTGGCGAGCTGCTGGCTCGCATCGAGCAGTTGAAGCGGGCGCTGAGCGCCGAGGGGCTCTTCGATCCTCGCTTGAAGACCGCTCCCCCGTTCCTGCCGCAGAAGATCGGCCTGATCACCGGCCGGGGGTCTGCCGCGGAGCGCGACGTGCTGAGTGTCGCCCAGCAGCGGTGGCCGGCCGTGCGCTTCGAGGTGATCAACACCGCGGTACAGGGGCCGAATACGGTGCCCGAGGTGGTCGCTGCACTGGAGAGACTCGAGGCCGACGAGGACGTAGACGTCATCATCGTCGCCCGTGGCGGTGGCTCGGTGGAGGACCTGCTGCCATTTTCCGAGGAGGCGCTGGTCCGCGCGGTGGCAAGGATGCGCACTCCGGTGGTCTCGGCGATCGGACACGAGCCGGATAATCCCGTGCTCGACCTGGTTGCCGATGTGCGGGCCGCCACCCCCACCGACGCAGCGAAAAAGGTGGTGCCAGATGTGCTCGGCGAGCAGCAGGCGATCGCGGAACTGCGCCAACGGGCCGTGGGTGCCCTGCGCAGTTGGGTGCGCTCGGAGCGCCGGCAGCTTGACGGGGTCCGCTCCCGGCCAGTGCTGGCTGACCCGCTGCTCCCTCTGCGCAGACAGAGGGAGATCATCGAGGAGGCAGTGGGGCGGAAGGATCGCGCGCTCGGATTGCTCGTTCGCGACAGGCGCTCCCGCATCACCTCGCTGCGCGCCCAGGTCAACGCGCTAGGGCCGTCCCAGACTCTGGCCCGCGGCTACTCGATCATGCAGGTCATCCCCCGGGATGGGTCGGGCCCTGCCGTGGTCACCACGGTGGCGGATGTCGACCCCGGCTCGCAGTTGCGCATCCGGGTGGCGGATGGTTCCGTGACCGCCGCGGCGATGGCGGTGGAGCGAGCCCCGGGCTCACAAGCATCAGGTACGACGCGAGCTAACGCACCGACGAACACCGAAGAAGAATAGATTTTAAGGATCAGTGAAGGAGCAGCCATGAGTGAACAGCAGAAGTTTCGCCCAATCGAGGAACTGAATTATGAGCAGGCCCGCGACGAGCTGGTAGAGGTCGTTCGCATCCTCGAGCTCGGCCAGATGAGCCTCGACGAATCGCTGAATTACTGGGAGCGGGGCGAGGAGCTAGCTGCGTACTGCGAGAAGTACCTGGATGGCGCAAGCACGCGCATCGAAAAAGCCCTGGCCGCGCGGGAAAACGCAGGCCAGGGCGGTTCGCCTCAGGATAATGCAGGCCAGGGCTCTTCGGGCCAGGACGAGGCCGGTCAACAGGCCGGCGCGCCGAGCAGCTCTTAATCCCTACCGGGCGTCGCCGGCTGCACCACCGGTGGCTCCGTCCGCAGCACCGTCGCGTCCGGGAGCGCCCTCGGTGGGCTGGGAGCCGCCCGAGACCTCCATCGGCTTGGTCTTCGCCGTAATCTCCGCGGCGGTTGCCATGTCCTCGTGGCTGGCCATCCCCTCCAGAATCAAGCGCGTCTCACCCGCGTCGGCGACCCAGATTGGGCGGGCATCCTCCCCCTTGTAAACGTGCCAGGTCAGCCCGCCGGCTTCCTCGGTTCCGACAGCCTCGCGGAAGTGCTGATCCGGCTGGGTTGCGGCCTTAAAGTCCGCGGATGTCTGGCGCAGCGAGATGTATCGCCCCCCGTCGATGACCCAGCCCACCAGCGGCGCAGGCTCCGCCCCGACCTGGGATCGGCGGGCGGAGTTCGGCACCCAGCCCTCTGGCATCTTGGGCTCCCGCAGCGGGAAGTTCATACCCCGGGCCTCCAGGGTGAGGAAGGAGTGGGCGTCCACCTCACGGACCGGGCCGGACTTATCCGGCCCACCCGGGTTGAAGGAACACAGGCCGGTAAAGCCCACCGTGAAGAACGTCACGAGGAGGAGGACACCGAGGGTCAGCAGGATATCCTTCGTGGACTGAAACAGACGGGGCTTTTCGATACGCACGCCGGTCATTATCCCAAAAGCAGCCGGAATTGGTAATTCCCCACTCGCACTCGCAATCACGGCCGCTGCCCCAGTTAGGGCAGTCCCCACGTCGCTGCCGACCTCTGTGTGCGGAGAGATATAAAATGAGGGTCGTACAGGGCTGCACTCTGCCGGAACTACAAAAACGTGGCGGAGTCGATCAGCACGCTCAGCCCGCACGATCCAATCGAGTGAAAGAGTTGGTTTAACACCATGTCCGCCGATAATTCCAGCGCCACCCCGCAGTCGACCAAGCAGGCCCCCGATCGCAACCTCGCCATGGAGCTCGTGCGCGTGACTGAGGCTGCCGCACTTGCGTCCGGAAAGTGGGTCGGTCGCGGCCAGAAGGAGTCCGGCGACGGCGCCGCTGTGGACGCGATGCGCATGATGATCAACTCCGTCGCAATGGACGGCGTCGTCGTCATCGGTGAGGGCGAGAAGGACGAAGCACCGATGCTGTTCAACGGCGAGTCCGTGGGCACGGGCAAGGGCCCGGCGGTGGACATCGCCGTCGACCCGGTGGACGGCACCACTCTGATGGCAGAGGGTCGCCCGAACGCGATCTCCGTCATCGCGGCGGCGGAGCGCGGCAGCATGTACGACCCGTCCGCAGTGTTCTACATGAAGAAGATCGCCGTCGGCCCGGAGGCCAAGGGCCTAATCGAGCTGGACGCACCGGCTTCCCACAACATCCAGGTCGTCGCGAAGGCCAAGGGCATCGCCCCTGAGGAGGTCACCGTCGTGGTCCTGGACCGCCCGCGCCACCACGACCTGATCCGCGAGATCCGCGAGGCCGGCGCAAAGGTCCGCCTGATCGGTGACGGCGACGTCGCCGGCGCGGTCGCCGCCGCCCAGGACTACTCCACCAACTCTGTGGACATCATGATGGGCATCGGCGGCACCCCGGAGGGTGTGATCACCGCCGCCGCCATGAAGTGCATGGGTGGCGAGATCCTGGGCCAGCTGTGGCCGAAGGACGATGAAGAGCGTCAGAAGGCCATCGACGCCGGCCATGACCTCTCCAAGATCCTCACCACCGATGACCTGGTGAACTCCGAGCACTGCTACTTCGTCGCCACCGGCGTGACCGACGGCGACATGCTGCGCGGCGTGTCCTACCGCAACCGCTCCGCGGTGACCCGCTCCCTGGTGATGCGTTCGAAGTCCGGCACCATCCGTTTCCTGGAGTCCCAGCACCAGCTGGGCAAGCTCCAGGAGTACTCGGTGCTCGACTACATCTAAAGCACCTCAAGCGCGCCTCGAGCGCGTGTCAACCGCCGCGCGACCCGCCCTCGCAAAGCTCGGTAGAATGTTTTGTGGCATGGGGAGCGCCTGAAGCTCCCCGCCCCAGCTGGGGCGCACGATAATCCGAACTATTAATTCTTCAGAAAAGAAGGTAGCGATTATGACCGATCAAGAGTTCCGCATCGAACACGACACGATGGGCGAGGTTAAGGTCCCGGCGAAGGCCCTGTGGCGCGCCCAGACCCAGCGCGCAGTGGAGAACTTCCCGATCTCCGGCCGCCCGCTGGAGAGCGCACAGATCCGCGCGATGGGCCTGCTGAAGGCAGCCTGCGCCAAGGTCAACATCGAGCGCGGCCTGCTCCCGGAGGAGAAGGGCCAGGCCATCGTCGACGCTGCCCTGCGCATCGCCGATAACGAGTTTGACGCCGAGTTCCCGATCGACGTGTTCCAGACCGGCTCCGGCACCTCCTCGAACATGAACACCAACGAGGTCATCGCATCCCTAGCTAAGCAGGCGGGCGTCGAGGTTCACCCGAACGACGACGTCAACATGGGCCAGTCCTCCAACGACACCTTCCCGACCGCGACCCACGTCGCCACCACCGAGGCTGCGGTCAAGGACCTCATCCCGGCCCTGGAGAAGCTCGAAGCTTCCCTGCTGAACAAGGCCAAGGAGTACAAGAACGTCGTGAAGTCCGGCCGCACCCACCTGATGGACGCGGTGCCGGTCACCCTGGGCCAGGAGTTCGGTGGCTACGCTCGCCAGATCGAGCTCGGCATCGAGCGCGTGAAGGCTACCCTGCCGCGCGTCGGCGAGCTGCCGATCGGCGGCACCGCAACCGGCACCGGCCTGAACACCCCGGCTGACTTCGGCGCGAAGGTCACCGAGGAGCTCAAGAACCTCACCGGCCTGGACGTCCTGAAGGAGGCCGAGGACCACTTCGAGGCTCAGGCCAACCGCGACGGCCTGGTCGAGATGTCCGGCGCGCTGCGCAGCGTCGCCGTCTCCTTCTACAAGATCGCCAACGACATCCGCCTGATGGGCTCCGGCCCGCTGACCGGCCTGGGCGAGCTGCACCTGCCGGACCTGCAGCCGGGTTCCTCCATCATGCCGGGCAAGGTCAACCCTGTTCTGTGTGAGACCGCAACCCAGGTCTCTGCGCAGGTCATCGGCAACGACGCCGCGATCGCTTTCGGCGGCACCCAGGGCCAGTTCGAGCTGAACGTCTTCATCCCGATGATGGCCCGCAACGTGCTCGAGTCCATCAAGCTGCTGGCGAACACCGCCACCGTCTTCGCCGAGCGCCTCGTCGACGGCCTGGAGGCCAACGAGGAGCACATGAAGCTGGAGGCCGAGAAGTCCCCGTCCATTGTGACCCCGCTGAACTCCGCGATCGGTTACGAGAACGCAGCTAAGGTCGCGAAGACCGCGCTGGCTGAGGGCAAGACCATCCGCCAGACCGTCATCGACCTGGGCTTCGTCCCGGAGAAGCTCTCCGAGGAGGAGCTGGACAAGCGCCTCGACGTGCTGGCGATGGCCAACACCGACCGCGACCGCTTCTAAGAAACACCCCGCCGTGCTGAACTGGCATTAGGCCAGCTCACGCGCCGCGTCGCCGGCTGGGCTACGGATCACCGTGGCCCGGCCGGTTTTCTTGTGTCCTCTCCATGCGCAGGAGTATCGGCCATCTCACATATTTTTGCATTGCGTGCAATACTGCACTGAGCGTAATCTTTTTTGGGTGACACAGCACCAAGATTCCGAACCTGCGACCAAGCACAGTGGCCCGCCGACCGGGCGGCGTGAGCGAAACCGGCTCCAAACCACGCTCGCCATCGAGGATGTGGCCACCCGCCTCTTCCTCGAGCACGGCGTGGATGCAGTGACCGTGGAGCAGATTTGCGAAGGCGCAGACATTAGCCGCCGAAGCTTCTTCAACTACTTCGAATCCAAGGCCCAGCTGCTGAGCGGCCCGTCAGCCAGCGTCGTCACCCCGGACCTACTCGCGGAGATCACTGAATTGTCGGCCGAGAAGAGGCTCCCCTTCCCGGCGCAGGTGGTGGAGCTGGTCGGGAGGGCGCATATTGAGGTCCAGAAACGGCGGCATGCCCGTTCGATCGACCCAGCGCTCTCCCGAGAGATCGCCCGGCGCCGTGCCGTGCTCATTCGCACCTCCCCCGAGCTGCTCTACGACCGCCATCGTTCGCTCCATGAGGCCAAGGATCGCCTCAAGGAGGCCATTATCGCCAACCTGACCGAGCATCCCGCCAATCGGAGCTTGCGGGATCTGCCGCTCGAACAGGAAGCGCGTCTGCTGGTCAACATGGTGACCTCCACGGTGTGGTCCGCGTTCGCCCTGGCACACAGTTCCGATAGCGGCATCGCCGACGCCGAGGCCTTCACCGCCGCTACCCGCGCCCTCGGCACGCTCCATGCTGGTTTCGACCGGCTGAGCTTTGAGTGACCGAGCTTGCAGGCGGGGACGTCCTCCCCCTCCCCAGCCGACACAGACATCACAACAACGAACCGAACAGCAGGAAGAAAAGATGACAGATACCGCGTCCACCGCCCCCGGAAAGGACTACCGCAAGCAAAATAACGTCCCGCTGGTTTTCGCCTCGCTGATGATCGGCATGCTCATGTCCTCGCTGGGGCAGATGATCTTCGCCACGGCGCTGCCGACGCTGGTCGGCGAGCTGGGCGGGGCAGACAAGATGAGCTGGGTCATCACCGCATTCTTGGTGACGATGACCATTGGCATGCCGATTTACGGCAAGCTCGGCGATCAGCTCGGGCGCAAGCCGCTGTACCTGTTCGCGATCGCGGTTTTCCTGCTCGGCTCGGTGATTGGCGCGAATGCGCAGTCCATGGGGATGATGATCCTCGCCCGCGCCGTGCAGGGCGTGGGCGGTGGCGGCCTGATGGTGCTCTCGCAGGCGATCATCGCCGACGTTGTCCCGGCCCGCGAGCGCGGCAGGTACATGGGGTTGATGGGCGCGGTCTTTGGCCTGTCGAGTGTGCTTGGACCCCTGCTGGGTGGATTCTTTACCGACGGCCCCGGCTGGCGGTGGGCGCTGTGGTTCAACGTGCCGCTGGCGGTCATCGCGTTCACGCTCTCGGCTTTCGCGCTCAAGCTGCCGCGGCGCGGGCAGCGCGCGCCATTCGACTGGTTCGGCGCCCTGCTGCTGGCTGCAGCAACGAGCACGCTGATCCTGGCGCTGACGTGGGGTGGCCGCGATTACGGCTGGACCGATCCGGTCATCCTGGGGCTGCTGGGCACCACCATCCTGGCCACCGCACTGTTCCTTGTGGTCGAGCCACGGGTGGAGAACCCGGTGTTGCCGACGAAGCTCTTCGGGGTGCGCAACTTCGCGCTGACCACGATCTCCAGCATCATCGTTGGCGTGGCGATGTTCGGTGCGATGGCTTATCTGCCGACGTATATCCAGATGATTCACGGCCTGTCCCCCACCGCTGCTGGGCTCATGATGATCCCGATGATGGCAGGCATGCTGATCTCCTCGACCACGTCGGGTCGCTACATCTCGAGTACGGGCAAGTATAAGTACTTCCCCGTTGTGGGCCTGGGGATCGCGACGGTCGCGTTGGTGATGGTGGGGCGGCTGACCCCGGACTCCTCCATGAAGTACCTCGGACTGTGCCTCGCGGTGTTCGGTGTAGGCCTGGGTATGACGGTGCCGATCCTGACGCTGGTGGTGCAGAACACCTTCCCCATCAAGATTGTCGGTACCGCGACGGCGGCGAATAACTTCTTCCGCCAGATCGGTGGCTCGGTGGGTGCTGCGGTGGTGGGCAGTTTGTTTAGCCACCGGGCAGGCGAGTTTATGGCGCAGCGGCTGCCGGAGGCGCTGGCTGCGATGGGGCCTGCTGGGGCGCCGTATGCGGAGAAGTTCGCCCACGGGGGTCAGCACAGTTTGACGCCGCATGCGGTGCACGAGCTGCCGGCTCCGGTGCGGGATGCTGTGGTGGGCGCGTATAACGATGCGCTGGTGCCGGTGTTGGGGTGGTTGGCGCCGGCGCTGCTGGTGGCGGGGTTGGTGCTGGTCTTCATTCGGCCCCAGCGCCTCAGCGAGACGCTAGACTAACAGGGCGTCTCAGCTGGGCGCGACATCAAACACAGCGCCTCAGCGAGACGCTAGACTAACCGGGCGTCTCAGCTGGGCGGGGGATTATTCGCCGTTGCGGGCGGGGCCTTCCTCGAGGACGAGCTCGTAGACCTGGTTATCGCGCCAGATGTCCTTCTTGGGCCCGTAGCTCATCTTCGCCATGGAGTGGAAGGTCCCGACGAGTTCGAAACCGCGGGAGACGTGCAGGCGCACGGAACCTTCGTTCTCCGGGAAGATGTGGGAGTGGATGGACCAGCGGCCCGCCTTGGTGGCCTCGGCGATGAGGGTGTCGAGCAGCTTGCCACCTACGCCACGCCCCTTAGCGTCGCTGGACATGTAGATCGAGTCCTCGATCACGCCGTGGAAGACTTCGCGCTGGCTGGCTGGAGAGGCCGCGATCCAGCCGAGGATCTTGCCGGTGGCTTCGTCTTCGGCGACGAAGGTCAGTTCCAGCAGGCGGGCCGCCCGGAAGTCCTCCCATTCGGGGGCTTCGGCCTCGAAGGTGGCTTCGCCGGTGTTCATGCCTTCTTGCAGGATGGCGCGCACCTCCGGGTAGTCCTCTTCGCGGAGGTTGCGGATGATGATGCTATCTTCCGCGCGCTTCGGGCTTTCGACGTCCTGGATCTTCGGCTCGGATCCACTCGTCGTCTCTGGAGTGTTCTTACCCACGGTCGTCATGGCACATGATTCTGCCTTAGTGCCGGCGGCCTTTCCAATTTTTCTTGCCGCTTTTCTTGCGTGCCCCTGCGCGTCCGCGGGGGCGGGGTGGGGTGGTTGCCGACGACGTCGCGGTTCTTTGGGCGCGACCGGCTCGTTTCTGTTCCGCGCCGCTGAGTTCCCCGCGGCTGCTTCCGGCCTTTCGGCCGCGGCAGATGCCGACGAATTCCTGGACTTCCTCGGCGTCCCGCTCTTTCAGCCAGACGACGGCGACGACGGTCGTGCCGGGCAGCTTTGAACCGGGCGCGGCGCTCTCTTCCTCACCGCTCTTCGCCGTCTGATCGACTGAACCTGCTTCCGAATCTTCGTCTCGCGGTGCGGGGAGCAGGAGTTCGCGGTTGACCACTCCCCTGGTCCTCAGGGCCCGCAGGAGTGGGCGGGGTGCGACGGCGATTCCGACGTTGGCTGCGACAACACCCAGCATTTCGCGGAGTTTGGGTAGGTCGTCGATGCCGTCGGTGGGAGTGGTGTACATGAACATCTCTTCGGAGAGTTCGGCCCACTTGACCCGGTCCAGCACCTCGATCGGGTGCTCCTTGGGGACGGCCACACCCATTTGCTCCTCATAGAGGGTCACAGCGTGGAATTTTGCCATCTGCACGCCGCCCCGGCCGAGACGGACGATCGCAACGTCCGCTTCTCCCCTGTTGATGTATGTCAGCGGGTCGTCCGCGGCGGCGCCGGCACTTCGCCAACCGGGGACGCGGTCGTCGAAGCGAGCGAACCACTTGTCCGGGTTGATGCCGGGGCTGAAGACGACGCGGAGGTAGCGCGGGGCGAGCTGAGCCATGGGGCCATCCTATCGCGAGGCCCCACGGACGCTTAAGAAATGTCGGGCCAGGTTGCCGGGAGGCAGGCTTAGCGGGCACTTGGCTCTAGGATGGGAGACGGGAAAGTTGAGTATGCGCAGCGCCGCCACTGGCGGCGCGGACGAGAGAAATACCGACTCGGGCAGGATGTCTGAGCGATCAGGAGAGACAATGACAGATAAGAAGGTCTCCAAGGGGCCAAAAATGAAGCCAATGACGGCGGCAAAGAAGCTGGGGATCTACCTACCGGCCGCCCCGGAGGAGTTTCAGAACACCCCGCTGGCCCACGAGGAGTTCGTGGAGCTGCAGCAGAACCCACCTGAGTGGCTGCAGCAGCTCCGCCTCGAGGGCCCCCACCCACGCCCTGAGGTGGCGCGGAAACTGGGCATTACGATCACCGCCCTGCGCAAGAATGATCTGGATAAGCCACTGACCACCGCTGAGATCAAGGAGCTGCTGGAGAATCAGCCGGAGTGGCTGCGCGAGGCCCGGAAGTCGCTCGCGGAAAATCGCCCAGGTGGCAAGAACTAGGTCATCCGCGCTGGGGGGGTAACGACTTGTGGGAAAAGCTCAGGCGGGGCTTAAGCATCACAGTGCTTAAGCCCCGCCTGAGCTTTTGGTACCCGTGCGACGACACCGGGTGTACCACTTTTGTTACCGCCGTGAGTGACTAGGCCACGGCAGCTTTTCAACCCATCGCTTCCATTCGCGCCGTGACAAGTTGCCCGGGGGAGGCGAGAAGAGGAGCCTTCCCGAGCGGCGCGGCAGAAAACGACTATCCACTACTGGCGCACCTCGTGAGATCATCCTCCGTGGGCGCTGATTTGAGGTTAGCATTACCTAAGTTAACGCACAAGGGATTAAAAAATATTTCTTCATAAATAGGTGACTGAGGCCACAAAGCGTTACTATGAACATAAGCATTAAGAGTTCTGGATCACAGTGCGAACTGTGCCGGCTCTTTCACCGAACATCCCCCGACTTCCGGAGAGGACAACATGAAGAACTACCTTCCGCGCACCCTGTTCAACGAAGAGCACGAGATGTTCCGCGAGGCCGTCCGCGGCTTCGTGGAGACCGAAATCCGCCCGAACGTGGAGCGCTGGCACGACCAGGGCTACGTCGACCGCGAGATGTTCAAGAAGGCCGGCGACATGGGCCTGCTGGGCATGGAGGTCGACGAGCAGTGGGGCGGCGGCGGAATGAACGACTACCGCTTCAACGCCGTGCTGACCGAGGAGCTCGCCAAGGCAGACTCTGGCTCCATCATCGTGGGCATTCAGACCATCAACGACCTGGTCATCCCATACCTGCAGCGCTTCGCCAACGACGAGCAGAAGGAGCGCTTCCTCAAGCCACTGTGCTCCGGTGAGAAGATCGCCGCGATCGCCATGACCGAGCCGGAGGCCGGCGCCGACCTGGCTGGCATCCGCACCCTGGCCCGCGACAACGGCGACGGCTCCTTCACCGTCAACGGCGCGAAGACCTTCATCTCCAACGGTGTCCAGGCTGACTTCACCATCATCGTCGCCATCACCGACCCGGAGAAGGGCCGCGCAGGCATCTCCCTGCTCATCGTTGAGGACGGCATGGAGGGCTACACCAAGACCGGCCCGCTGAAGAAGGTCGGCCTGAAGTCCCAGGACACCGCCGAGCTCTCCTTCGAGAACGTCCAGGTTCCGGCTGAGAACCTGCTGGGCGAGCGCGGTGCTGGCTTCGGCTACCTGCGCCACAACCTGGCTCAGGAGCGCCTGTCCATCGCCGTGGGCTCCGTCGCGACCTCCCGCCGCGCCTTCGACCTGGTGTACCAGCACTCCCAGGACCGCAAGACCTTCGGCAACCGTCTGGTCGACCACCAGGCCTACCGCTGGGAGCTGGCCAAGATGGTCCAGGGCCTGCAGGCTGCACAGTCCTTCGTCGATGCCTGCATCGAGGCAAAGGTCAAGGGCGAGCTGGACGAGACCACCGCTGCGATGGCGAAGTACCACACCACCGAGCTGCAGATCGAGGTCGTGAACCAGGCCCTGCAGATGCACGGCGGCTACGGCTTCATGATGGAGTACCCGATCGCTACCCACTACCTGGACTCCCGCGTCCAGCCGATCTACGGTGGCCCGAACGAGATCATGCTGGAGATCATCTCCCGCAAGCTGGCTAAGGGCGAGTAAGCCACTCCCCTTGCCCCTCGCCGGGCGGGGCGCAGCCTAAGCGCCCCACTCGAGTGAGATAGACATAAAAGAACCCGATGGTTTCCACCATCGGGTTCTTTCAGCTTTCAGTCGCGACTGCGGCTACTTCACCTTGACGCCGGCCTCACGCAGTTCGGCAAGGGTCGCTTCCTCCCCCGCTGCCGACACCGGCGCGCACAGGCGCGGGATGACAGTGACGTCGAAGCCCTCAGCCTTCGCATCCAGGGCAGTGGCACGCACGCAGAAGTCGGTCGCGATGCCGACCACGGTCACCTGGCCAACCCGACGGGAGCGCAGCCATTCTGCGAGCAGCACCTTCGGGTGATCCTCAGCAGCAGCGCTCTTCTCTGCCGCTGCTGCCAGGGAGTCTGCAAGGTGGCCCTCGAAGCCCGAGTAGGCGGGCTCGTACTCACCCTTGTGGAACCACGCCTCGACCTGGTCGGTCGCCAACGCCGGGTGCGACTGCGCGCCAGCGGTCCCGGCAACGCAGTGCACCGGCCAGGTGTCCTGGTAGTCCGGCTCCGTGCCCTCCGGGGCGAAGTGCCCGGCCGGGTCGATGTGCCAATCCTTGGTGCCCACGATGACGTCGTAGCGATGCAGGCCAGCAATGTGCTTGCTGATCGCTTCGGCGGCCTGCGCACCACGTTCGGTGGCCAGGCTGCCGTCGACGAAGTCATTCTGCACGTCGACGATGATCAGCGCGTGCCCCGCCCCAGCGGACTGGGACGCGGAGCCAGCCTGGCCGCCCTGCGGGTTCACAGCGGATTCAGCCATTGTTAGACCAGCTTCCAGTCTTCGAGGCCCTCGTACAGCGGGAACTGCTCAGCAACCTTGGAGACACGAGCGCGCAGCGCGTCGACGTCGGCGTTCTTGCCCTGTGCCAGCGCGGTGCCGATGACGTCCGCGACCTCGGTGAAGGCAGCGGTGTCCAGGCCGCGGGAAGCCAGGGCCGGGGTACCGATGCGCAGGCCGGAGGTGACCATCGGCGGGCGCGGGTCGAAAGGAACGGCATTGCGGTTAACGGTGATGCCAACCTCGTGCAGCAGATCCTCCGCCTGCTGGCCATCGAGCTCGGAGTGGCGCAGGTCAGCCAGCACCAGGTGAACATCGGTGCCGCCGGTGAGCACCTCGACGCCAGCACCCTTGGTGTCAGCAGCGGACAGGCGCTCAGCCAGGATCTTCGCGCCCTCGAGGGTGCGGGCCTGGCGGTCACGGAACTCGTCGGTCTGGGCAACCTTCATGGCCACGGCCTTCGCAGCAACGGCGTGCATCAGCGGACCGCCCTGCTGGCCCGGGAAGACTGCGGAGTTCAGCTTCTTCGCCCACTCCTGCTTCGCCAGGATCAGGCCGGAACGCGGACCACCCAGGGTCTTGTGCACGGTGGTGGACACGACGTCAGCGTGCGGGACCGGGGACGGGTGCAGGCCGGCAGCAACCAGACCTGCGAAGTGGGCCATGTCGACCCACAGCTTCGCGCCGACCTCGTCCGCGATGGAGCGGAAAGCAGCGAAGTCCTGGTGGCGCGGGTAGGCGGACCAGCCGGCGATGATGACGGTCGGCTTCTCCTTGAGGGCCTGCTCGCGGACCTTATCCATGTCGATGCGCATGGTCTCCGGGTCCACCTCGTAGGCGATGGCCTCATAGAGCTTGCCGGAGAAGTTCAGGTGCATGCCGTGGGTCAGGTGGCCACCGTGAGCCAGGGACAGGCCCAGGATCTTATCCCGCGGGCTAGCCAGTGCCATGAGGACCGCGGCGTTGGCCTGCGCACCAGCGTGCGGCTGCACGTTGGCGAACTCTGCGCCGAAGACCTGCTTCGCGCGGTCGCGGGCCAGATCCTCGATGACGTCGACGTGCTCGCAGCCGCCGTAGTAGCGGCGTCCCGGGTAGCCCTCGGCGTACTTATTGGTCAGGACGGAGCCCTGCGCCTGCAGCACTGCGCGCGGCACAAAGTTCTCACTCGCGATCATCTCGAGAGTATTGCGCTGGCGGGCCAGCTCGCCGTCGATGGCGCGGGCGACATCCGGGTCGAGTTCAGCCAGCGGCACGTTGTGCTGGATGGTCTGTGGAGAATCGGACATAAGTTTCCGTCGGCCTTCCTTCAAAAGGGTGTATACCACCAAGAATGCAGACCGATCCTTGGGGGTAGAAGGTGTTGTTGCGTTGCGCCCCACATCTTAGCGTCTGCCCCGGACGCAGGTCACAGCACACCTAGCACATTTGGGTTATCTCCCCCCACACAGGCACAATGAGGCCATGAATCGTACGCCCCAGCGCGCCTCCGCGGACGCGGCTGTATCGCCCTTCATCGAGCTCAAGAGGAGCCAGTGGCGCGAACTCCGCAAGTCCATGCCACAGGTTTTGAGCGAATCTGAGCTCGAACAGCTGCGCGGCATCGGCGACGAGATTGACCTGGACGAGGTCAGTGAGGTCTACCTGCCACTCTCCCGCCTCATCAACCTGCGGGTCGAGGCTCAGCGCAGCCTGAATCAGGCCACCGAGACCTTCATCGGGGAGCCGATGCCTCCCACCCCGTACATC
>DWUR01000064.1 GCA_019120635.1 Candidatus Corynebacterium intestinavium
CCTACGAGGGCAACTACTCCACCTACCTGGAGACCAAGGCCAAGCGTCTCGAGGTCGCGGGTAAGAAGGACGCCAAGCTGCAGAAGCGCCTGAAGGAGGAGCTGGCCTGGGTCCGCTCCGGCGCGAAGGCCCGCCAGGCGAAGAACAAGGCCCGCCTCGAGCGCTACGAGGAGATGGCTGCGGAGGCCGAGCAGTACCGCAAGCTGGACTTCGAGGAGATCCAGATCCCGACCCCGCCGCGCCTGGGCAACCAGGTCGTGGAGGTCAAGAACCTCACCAAGGGCTTCGGCGACCGCGTCCTGATCAAGGATCTCTCCTTCACCCTGCCGCGTAACGGCATCGTGGGCGTTATCGGCCCGAACGGTGTTGGTAAGACGACGCTGTTCAAGACTATCGTTGGCCTGGAGGAGCCGGACTCCGGCGAGGTCAAGGTCGGTTCCACCGTGCAGCTGAGCTACGTGGACCAGAACCGCGAGAACATCGACCCGGAGAAGACCGTGTGGGAGGTCGTCTCCGACGGCCTGGACTACATCGTCGTCGGCCAGAATGAGATGCCGTCCCGCGCATACCTCTCCGCATTCGGATTCAAGGGTGCGGACCAGCAGAAGCCGTCCAAGGTGCTTTCCGGTGGTGAGCGCAACCGACTGAACCTCGCGCTGACCCTGAAGCAGGGCGGCAACCTGATCCTGCTGGATGAGCCGACCAACGACCTCGACGTCGAGACCCTCGGCTCCCTGGAGAACGCGCTGCAGAAGTTCCCGGGCTGCGCAGTCGTGATTTCCCACGACCGCTGGTTCCTGGACCGCACCTGCACCCACATCCTCGCCTGGGAGGGCAACGTTGCTGAGGGCCAGTGGTACTGGTTCGAGGGCAACTTCGAGGACTACGAGAAGAACAAGGTCGAGCGCCTCGGCCCGGAGGCGGCACGTCCGTCCCGCGTCACACACCGCCGCCTGACCCGCTAGGCGCTTAGCCTACTAAGCAGGGGCTTTGCCCTCGCGCTGTACTAGCGTGGGCGGTATGACCTCTCTGCGTTCAATCTCCGATACCCCCATTGCCGAGCTGCCCGGCTATCAGCGCAACTTCGCGCCCGGCCGGCTTTCGGTGGGGCTTTCCCTGCCCATCGGGCGCCGCGATAGCGGGCACCCCGCGGGAGTAGCCAGCACAGCAGGATCGGAGAGCAGCGCAGACCCCGCCGCCGACCTCGCCGAACAGCTCCGCCTGATTCGACTCGCCGAGGACGGCGGCTTTTCTGCTGTCTGGGCACGCGACATCCCCTTGAGTGTGGAGACCTTCGGCGACGACGGGCAGGTCTACGACCCCTGGATGTACCTCAGCTACATCGCGGCGCAGACCTCGAGGATTGCGCTGGGGACCGCGGCGATCGTCGTCCCCTTCCAGCACCCCCTGCTGATGGCCAAGCGGGCCGCAAGCCTGGACCGCTTGAGTGGCGGGCGTTTCCTCATGGGGATCGCCACCGGCGACCGCCCGGAGGAGTTCCCCGCCTTCAACCAGGAGCAGGGTGCCAGGGACGAACGCTTCCGCGAACACCTCGCCGTCTACACCAGGGCACTGCGCACCAGCATGCGACCGATCCGCTGGTCCGAGGGCAAGGTTGGCGGGGCCGAGGTGCTCCCGAAGCCCACCGCCCACCATGTGCCGGTGCTGGCCACCGGCTCCTGCCAGCAGACCCTGGAGTGGAAAGCCGAGCACACCGACGGCTGGTTCATGTACCACAAGGGACTAGCGATCCAGCAGAAGAACGTCGGGCAGTGGCGCGCAGCCGTCGCCGACGTTTGCGGGGAAGGGGCCTTCAAACCCTTCCTGGAGGCGATGTGGATTGACCTGCACGAGGACCCGGACGCCCCCGCCCAGGGCGGAACCTTCGGCTACCGGCTCGGGCGAAACAACCTGGTCACGCTCCTCAACTCCCAGCGGGAGATCGGGATCAACCACGTCAGCATCAACCTGCTGGGTGCCACAAGCCGGGCAGGCGAGCAGATCGAAGAGATCGCCGAATACGTCCTCCCGAAGGTGACCGGATAGCCCCTGGGAACGCAACAGACGTCCCGCGAAGAGCGGAAACTACCGCTCACAGAAAAAGGAAGGAAAACCGTGCCGAAGAAGATCGCGCCCCGCGTCCTATCCTGGGCATCCATCCTCGACGAGGGCACCGAACAGCAGGCCATCGACTTGGCCACGCTGCCGATCGTCACCCCGCACGTCGCACTCATGCCGGACGCGCACTTCGGTATGGGGAGTGCGGTCGGCACCGTCATCCCGACCGAAGGTGCGGTCATCCCGGCGGCCGTCGGCGTGGACATCGGCTGTGGCATGATCGCCGCCCGCACGAAGTACACCGAAGCAGACATCGCCGACCTGGATCTTGTCGCACTGCGTGACGAGCTGGAGCGCGCGATTCCGCTCTCGCCGGGCAACTACAACAAGAAGATCCACCTGGACCACACCGCACGCCGGATCGCGGAACTGGCGGAGCACGCCGAGCGCGATGGGGTGGATCTATCCCACTCCCCGAAGTGGCGCGAGCAGCTCGGCTCCCTGGGCGGCAGCAACCACTTCATTGAGCTGTGCATCGACGAGCTGGACCGGGTCTGGTGCTTCCTGCACTCCGGCTCCCGCGGAGTGGGCAACAAGATCGCCCAGAAGCACATCCGGATCGCCCAGCAGCAATGCGCCGAGGCAGGCATCGAGCTGCCGCACCGCGACCACGCCTACCTGCGGGAGGGCACCCCGGCATTCGATCAATACATCGCCGAGCTGCACTGGGCGCAATCCTTCGCCCTGGCCAACCGCGAGGAGATGATGGACCGCTTCGTCGACCAGCTGGCCCGCGCGATGGGGGAGCAGGGCGCGACGGGGCTGGGCAACGCTGCTGAAAATGGCGCGGTGGAAGTCGAGCGCATCAACACCCACCACAACTACACCGAACCCGTGGCGATCGACGGGAACACGCTGTGGTTGACCCGCAAGGGTGCGATCAACGCGGAAGCTGGTCGCCCAGGCCTTATCCCCGGAAGCATGGGTGCGCGCTCCTACGTCACCCGCGGTAGGGGGAAGCCGCAGGCTTTCTGGTCGGCCCCGCACGGCGCCGGCCGGGTGCTTTCGCGCCGGGCAGCGAAGAAGCGCTATACCGCTGAGGATCTCGACCAGCGGATGTCCGGCATCGTCTACCGGTCGGGCGCGGCGTGGGTGGATGAGATCCCGGATGCCTATAAGCCCATCGATCAGGTCATGGCGGACGCCCGCGATCTGGTCGAGGTCGTCCACGAGCTGCGCCAGGTGCTGAACCTCAAGGGCACATAGCCACGGGCGTGTAGTTAGGCTGGTGGCCATGACTGTGCAGCTAAAAATGGTGAACAAGGCCCCGCGCTCCGTGGCGCGTCGAATCGCAAGTGTGGCGGAGCGGGTGCTGAGCATGGACCCCGAGGCGCTCGCTCGGCTGCGCCCATTGCCGGGTGGCTTGGACATTTTCTTCTCGACGCCGTTGGGTTGCGCGCTCAGCCAGCGCTTGCCCGGGGCGGGGCTTGACGGAAAGGACGACGACGGCGACTCGACCGTCGTGCGCGCCGCCGCACTGAAGGATGCGCTGCAGCAGTGGGTTGATACCGCAAGCGCTGATGCGGGGGCGAAAGAATCCGCAGCTACCTTCGATCTCGGTAGCAGCGTGGACATGATGTGGCTGGGCGCCCTGCCACCCGTCAGGGGCTTTCAGCTGGTGGATTGGGTGCCCGCCGAGGTGCTGCGGGAGGTTTACCGCGAGATGGAGGAGGAGCACGAGCTGCGCGGTGGGCCCGCGGGGCTGGCCCCTTCGATGCTGGACCAGGAGCTGGTGGAGGTCACCAGCGAGGCTGGGGAGGGGGCTTCCGAGGCGACCTCGAATAGAAATTCGGCTGGGGGAGCTGCGCCCCAGCTGGTGAATATCACCGGCCGGATGGTCGTCACGGCCGGGGCGACGGGCATCATCAGCCCACCGCCGGCGGCGCTGCAGGAGAAGTACCCGGGGCGCCAACTCGACGTGGTGCGGGTGGCTGCCACCGGATCCTGGATCCGGCTGGATGGGGTCTTCGGTACCCTCTATGCGCCGCGTCCCGGGGGACTGGCGCGTCTACCTTAGGCGTCCCAGGAGCGTCCGGAGCGCATGGTCGGCTCGTTGACCAGCATCTGCGCTACTCGCTCCATGTGATCCCACATCGCGGCCCGGTGCTCGGCCGGCAGGGTCTTCTCGTCCACGGTCTCCATGGCATTAGCCATGAGTTCCAGCCAGCGGTCACGAGCCGCCTCGTCGATGTGGAACTGGGCGTGGCGCATCCGCAGCCGGGGGTGGCCGCGCTTCTCGTTGAAGGTTTCCGGCCCGCCCCAGTACTGCGCGAGGAACCAGCGGAGGCGATCCTCGGCGCCCGCCAGGTCATCGGCTGGGTACATAGGCCCCAGGATGTCGTCGTCCTTCACCTGCTTATAAAACTCGGACACGATGGTGCGGAAGGTTTCCTCGCCCCCAACTGCATCATAAAAAGTGCCCATTGTTCCTCAACTTATCCTCTCTGGGGTGCCCATCATTCGGGCCACCCATCGGTGCACGCGAACGGGGCCGGAGCCCCGCCGCGGCTGGTTCTTTCCCTCCGAGACTAGCGTTTTCCCGGCTGGAGCTGCGGGCCGCTACTCGGCGTCGAAGGCCTGGGCGGCCTTGGCACGAGCCACCCGGTCGCGGCCCTCCCGCAGGGTGCGGCGCAGTCCGGCTGGAGTATCCGCAGCCTCGATCAGCTCGGCGACCTGACGGTCCGTCTCCGCGCTGAGGTCCCAGGCCGGATAGATGCCGGAGAGGGTACGCAGCGCCATCTCCGGGCTGAGCTCCTCCCACAGGCGGGCGGCATTGGCCACATAGCTAGCCCCGAAGGGCTTCAGCAGCTCGCCCTGACCAACACGGGTCAGCCCCGCCATGCGGTGGCGCAGCGCGAGGTTGGAAAGCTGCGGGCCACGCTGCGTGATCTCCTCCCACACAGCGGCCTTGACCTCGGCGGTCGGGACAGCCGAGCGTGCCTCCAGCGCCAGCATCGCACCGGACGAGGATGCATCGCGGGCTTCCTCCTCTGCGATCCGCGCGTCCACCTGCTCTTCAGTCTCCCCACTGTCGTCCTGGCTAGCGGCCAGCGCGATGAGGAACTGCCAGCGCAGGTCCTGGTCAATATCCAGCCCCGGCGCATAGTCCGCTGCAGCCCCGCCAAGCAGCTCCTGCAGGATCTGGGCGGACTCGGTGCTGTGGACGCTGTGTGCAAACGCGCGGGCCAAGGCCAGCTGCGCCTGGCCCGTGGTTTCCTTCATGCCGCGCAGGAAGGCCTCGCGCAGCAGTTCCCAGCCCTGCTCGCGCCACTGCGGGGTAGCGTAGGTGCTCACCGCCACGCGGGACTGCGCGAGAACCTGCTCCAGCACCGCCATCTCGGTCTCCGCGACCGCACCGCGGGCAACGAGTGCCACGAAGTCACGGGCGCGCATCTGCGCATTTCGGGTCATGTTCCAGGCCGCGGACCAGATCAGGGAACGCGGCATCGGGTCTGCGATCGCGGTGATGTTCTCGGTCGCCACCTTCAGGGAGTCGGCGTCCAGCTCGATGAAGGCGTAGCTCAGGTCGTCGTCGTTGACGATGACGAGCTCGCCCGCCGGGGTTCCATCCAGCTCCGGGATCGCGGTGGTCGGCCCAGCGACGTCGGCGTCCACGCGGGTGATGCGGCTGAGCTGCCCGTCGCCGTCGGTGCGGTAGATGCCGATGCCGATGCGGTGGGTACGGGTTTCGCCGGCCCCCGGGGCCGCCCCGCTCTGCTCGACAGCGAAGTTCCGGTAAGCGCCATCGACGACATCGAAGCTGGCCTTGAGCGTGTTGATGCCGGTGGTCTTCAGCCACTGATCAGCCCAGTCCGAGAGGTCCCGGCCGCTGGAGCGCTCCAGTGCGGAGAGCAAATCGTCGAAGGTGGCGTTCTCCCAGGCGTGTGCCGCGAAGTGGGTGCGCACCCCGGCGAAGAAGGCCTCCAGGCCCACGTAGGCGGCCAGCTGCTTGAGCACGCTCGCGCCCTTGGCGTAGGTGATTCCGTCAAAGTTGGCGTCCACGGTGACGATATCGGAGGCGTCGGTGAACACCGGGTGGGTGGTGGAGAGCTGGTCCTGGGCATAGGCCCAGGCCTTCTCCTTATTGCCGAAGGTCACCCACGCGGTGTCGAAGCGGGTGGCATTCGCCTGGCTCATGGCGGCCGACCAGGTGGCGAAGGACTCGTTAAGCCACAGGTCATCCCACCAGGTCATCGTGACCAGGTCGCCGAACCACATGTGCGCCAGCTCGTGGAGGATTGTGTCCGCGCGGCGCTCGTACTCATAGTGGCTGGCCGCAGACCGGAAGACGTACTCGTCGCGGATCGTCACCACACCGGCGTTCTCCATCGCGCCCATGTTGTACTCCGGGCAGAACACCTGGTCGTACTTGTAGAAGGGATAAGCGATGCCGAAGTGTTCGGAGTAGTAGTCGAAGCCCTGTTTCGTGACGGTGAACAGTTCCTCGGCGTCCAGGTGCTCGGCCAGGGACTGCCGGCAGTATAGACCCAGCGGCACGGTCTGGGAGCCGCTGTTCTGGATCTCGCCCCGGGTGCGCGCCTCCACCAGCGCATCGTCGGAGGTCTCCGGGTGGGCGGTGATCTCGCCACGCCACACGTCGGTGACCTCGTGCCACGGCCCTACACAGAAGGCGATCAGGTAGGTGGACAGCAGGTAGTCCACCTCCGCGCGGTGAACCACCGTGTCGCCCTCGAGCTCGGCCGCAACGACGGTATTCGTCACCACGCGCCATGGCTGTGGTGTGCGCACGCTCAGCGAGTAGGTGGCCTTGATATCCGGCTGGTCGAAGCAGGCGAAGACGCGCTTGGCGTCGGCGGTCTCGAACTGGGAGTAGAGGTAAATATTGCCGTCCGCGGGGTCCTGGAAGCGGTGCAGGCCCTCGCCGGTGACGGAGTAATCGCCCAGGGCGTCCACCACCAGCTGGTGCTCGCCCGCGGCAAGATCGGCAAGGACGATGCCCGCGGTGGCGTTGTAGTCGCCGGTCCCGATGGCCTGCTCGGTGATGTCCTTCCCATCGAGGTGGACGGAGTTCACCTGGCGCGCCCGGAAATCCACGAAGGTGGAACCAGCACCAGAGCGGAAGTCGATCGTGGTGCGGCTCGGGAACTGCTCGCGCTGCATATCCTCGCCGGCAGAAAGGTCCAGCTCCACGGTGTAGTGGACCTTGGAGATCAGCTCGGCGCGAGCCTGAGCTTCGGTCTGAGTGAGATTCGTTGAGGTCATGCGCTCCACCCTACGCGCGGGTCCGGACTGGGATTTCCGCTCCTTGTGCCCGAGGGCGTCGTCGTGAAGAAAGTGGGAGAACAGCGAGATGTATACAGTGGCGGGAAGAACAGAAGAAGAAAAAGAAAGGAGCCCGCCGTGGCAACCACGAACGAGCTGAACATGTACTTCGACGTCACCTGCCCCTTCGCCTGGGTGACTAGCCGCTGGCTGCTGGAGGTCGAGAAGGTCCGCGACGTGAAGGTGAACTTCATCCCGATGAGCCTGTCCGTCCTCAATGACGGCCGCGACCTCGACCCCGCCTACATGGACCGCATGGAGGCAGCCTGGGCACCGGCGCTGGCCGCTGCCGCGATCTACACCAAGCACCCGGACCAGATCGCCGATTACTACACCCTGATGGGCGAGGCCATCCACGATGAGAACCGCGGCGAGCGGGATTACATCGGTTGCTACGACGACCTCATCGCCGAGGTTGTTGAGAAGCTCGACCTGCCGGAGGGCTTCATCGATCGCATCGGGCTGCGTCCTCACGCCGAGAACGCATTCCTCGACGAGCTGAAGGAAACCCACCGGCGCGGCATCTCCCTTGTTGGCGACGAGGTCGGTACCCCGATCGTGGACATCGAGGGCCGCGGTTTCTTCGGTCCTGTGCTGACCCGCGTGCCGAAGGGGGAGCAGGCAGGCGAGCTTTTCGACGCCTCCGTCACCCTGGGTAGCTACCCGCACTTCTTCGAGCTCAAGCGGACCCGCACGGAGGATCCGAGCGCCACGGAGACTGCGGTAGGCTAAGGATCATGCGAATTTATCTTGGTGCCGATCACGCCGGTTTTGACATGAAAAACCTCATCGCAGACCACCTCAAGGCCGCTGGCCACGAGGTGATCGACTGCGGTGCACATACCTATGACGCGAACGACGACTACCCGGCTTTCTGCATCGAGGCAGCCCGCCGGGTCGTTGCCGACGAGGGCTCCCTGGGCATCGTTCTGGGTGGTTCCGGCAACGGCGAGCAGATCGCCGCGAACAAGGTGCCGGGCGCACGCTGCGCGCTGGCCTGGTCCGTGGAGACCGCGAAGCTCGCCCGCGAGCACAACAATGCCCAGCTGATCGGCCTGGGCGGCCGCATGCACTCCGAGGAGGAGGCGCTGGCTATCGTGGACGCCTTCATCGCCCAGGAGTGGAGCGAGGCGGAGCGCCACCAGCGCCGCATCGACATCCTCGCCGAGTACGAGAAGACCGGTGAGGCTCCGGCCCTCCCGGAGGCCTAAAGTCCACGGCTCACCCCGGTGGCGCCGGTTGGGTAGTTGACCACGCCATAGTGTAGGGTGTCTATCCACAGCAAGCTTCGTGCTCACGCCGGGCCGGCATGATGCGAAGATTGCTTTTGGGAACGTCGTATAGTGGCTAATACCTCAGCCTTCCAAGCTGAAGACGCGGGTTCGATTCCCGTCGTTCCCTCCACTCTGACCAGCGGTTATAGCGGGGGATTCCAGGCTGCGCACAGCGGTTTGGACTTTCCCCAGGGCTAACGTATGGTTAGAGCGCACGCAACGCGAGCTTAGGTTTGTGAAAGTGTGGCCGGGGCATGGCGCAGTTTGGTAGCGCACTCGCTTTGGGAGCGAGGGGTCGCAGGTTCAAATCCTGTTGCCCCGACGGCAATGTTTAACCCCTAGTCTTTGGACTAGGGGTTTTCTTGTGTCTTAGGTTCGTCAAGTGCCTATCGCCCTGACACGCTCAGCAGATAAATGGTGGACTCAAGACCCTCGCATCTGGCACGAATCTGGAACGACTTGGCACGGAGGAGGGGCGCCTCATCGCGGCTGCATGATCGGACGAGTGAGTCGAAATAGCGTGATTTCCGGCCGGTGGAAACGCGCCTGGTGGGGCGTCCTGGGCCAAAACTAGGTGGGGGTGTGGTGACACGGAAAATCAAGACCCTATAAACTTGGTCGATGTCCAACGCTGACTGGCGACACAGGCCGTCAGCAACCATGAATACACAGGAGAGTGCACTCGTGAAGAGCTCTGTTGAAAAGCTCAGCGCTACCCGCACCAAGATCACCGTCGAGGTACCCTTCGACGAGCTCAAGCCGGAGTTCGACAAGGCGTATGCCTCCCTGAGCCAGCAGGTCAGCATCCCTGGCTTCCGCAAGGGCAAGGTCCCGGCGAAGATCATCGAGACCCGTCTCGGCCGCGGCGTGGTCCTCGACCAGGTGATCAATGAAATGCTGCCGTCTCGCTACAGCCAGGCTGTCGAGGAGCACGACGTCAAGGCCCTCGGCCAGCCGGAGATCGACATCACCGAGCTGAAGGACGGCGAGTCCGTCACCTTCACCGCCGAGGTCGACGTCCGTCCGGAGATTGAGGTCCCAGACTTCTCCGACATCTCCGTTGAGGTCGACGCCATCAAGGCCGATGACGAGGCCGTCGAGGGCGAGCTGAAGAACCTGCAGGCTCGCTTCGGCACCCTGAAGTCCGTTGACCGCAAGGTCAAGAAGGGCGACTTCGTCTCCATCGACCTGTCCGCCACCGTCGACGGCGAGACCGTGGACGAGGCCACCACCGAGGGTCTGTCCCACGAGGTTGGCAACGACTCCCTCATCGAGGGCCTGGACGACGCCCTGGTCGGCATGAAGGCCGGCGAGGAGTCCACCTTCACCTCCAAGCTGGTTGCCGGCGAGCACGCCGACGAAGAGGCAGAGGTCACCGTCAAGGTCGGCTCCGTTAAGGAGCGCGAGCTGCCGGAGCTGGACGACGACTTCGCACAGCTGGCATCCGAATTTGACACCCTGGACGAGCTCGAGGACTCCCTGGCAACCCAGGTCGAGGAGCAGCTGAAGAACGGCCAGGCCGGTCAGATCCGCGACAAGGTCCTCGAGGCCGCGCTCGAAAAGGTCGAGGTTCCACTGCCGCAGTCCGTGGTTGACGAGCAGGTGCAGGGCCAGATCCAGCAGCTCATCAGCCAGTTCGGTGGCGACGAGAAGGTCTTCGAGCAGATGCTCGCAGCCCAGGACATCACCCGCGAGAAGTTCGAGGAAGATGCCCGCGAGGCCGCTGAGGGCTCCGTCCGCACCCAGCTGTTCCTGGACGCACTGGCTGACGTCGAGCAGCCGGAGGTCTCCCAGGAGGAGCTGATGGACCACATCGGCTTCACCGCTGCCCAGTACGGCATGGACCCGAACCAGTTCATCATGCAGCTGCAGCAGGCCGGCCAGATCGGCAGCCTGTTTGCTGACGTCCGCCGCGGCAAGGCTCTGGCGATCAACATCGCCAAGAGCTCCGTGAAGGACTCCGAGGGCAACGAGGTCGACCCGAAGCAGTTCTTCGGCACCGAGGAGGAGTCCGAGAAGGCCGAGGAGGCCGAGAAGGACGAGAAGCCGAAGAAGGCCGCCAAGAAGTCTTCCACAAAGAAGACCACCAAGAAGGCTGCTAAGAAGTCCACGGCGAAGAAGACCACCAAGAAGTCGACCGCCAAGAAGACGACCAAGAAGGCCGCAGCGAAGAAGACCACGAAGAAGGCTGCAGCCAAGAAGAGCGAGGACAAGTAATCCCCGCACACGGTAGCCGCCCGGACTGCCGCGCCTGACTCGGTTCGGTGAGTGCCGGCGGCGTCGTGACACTAAAGCAACGGCTTTGTCCGACAGCTTTGACTCAGCACCCCTGGAGGAATACTCCGGGGGTGCTGTGCGCTTAAAGCGAACAGGGGCTTTTCATAGGGCACGACCCGAGGGTTAGTCGCTACTGTGGAAGCCACAAAGAATAAACCAATGAACGAAAAGGGGCACAATGAGCAGTCTTTCGAGCAGCCTCATGTCCGCCGATACGGCTGGGATGAACCTCAACGACTCGGTCTTCGAGCGTCTGCTGCGCGAGCGCATCATCTTCCTGGGCAGCCAGGTCGACGACGAAATCGCTAACAAGCTCTGCGCTCAGATCCTGCTGCTGGCAGCGGAGGACCCGGAGAAGGACATCTCCCTGTACATCAACTCGCCAGGTGGCTCCGTCACCGCGGGTATGGCCATCTTCGACACCATGCAGTACGCGCCCTGCGACATCGCCACCTACGGCATGGGCCTGGCCGCGTCCATGGGCCAGTTCCTGCTCTCCGCAGGCACCAAGGGCAAGCGCTACGCTCTGCCACACGCCCGCATCATGATGCACCAGCCTTCCGCTGGCGTGGGCGGTACTGCGGCCGACATCGCGATCCAGGCAGAGCAGTTCGCACACACCAAGCGTGAGATGGCGGAGCTGATCGCCGGCTTCACCGGCCAGACCGTCGAGCAGATTACGAAGGACTCCGACCGCGACCGCTGGTTCACCGCCCAGCAGGCCAAGGACTACGGATTCGTCGACCACGTCATCAGCTCTGCGAAGGAGAAGTAAAGAATGAAGATGCCAGAATCGCGCTACATCCTGCCATCCTTCGTTGAGCACTCCAGCTACGGGGCGAAGGAATCCAACCCGTACAACAAGCTCTTCGAAGAGCGGATCATCTTCCTGGGCACCCAGGTGGACGACGCCGCGGCCAACGACATCATGGCCCAGCTGCTCGTCCTGGAGGGCCTCGACCCAGACCGCGATATCACGATGTACATCAACTCGCCGGGTGGTTCCTTCACCAGCCTGATGGCCATCTACGACACGATGCAGTACGTCCGCCCGGACGTGCAGACCGTGTGCCTCGGCCAGGCAGCCTCTGCTGCCGCCGTGCTGCTCGCCGCGGGTACCCCGGGTAAGCGTGCGGCGCTCCCGAACGCCCGCGTGCTGATCCACCAGCCGGCCTCTGGTGGCGTGCAGGGCCAGGTCTCGGACCTGGAGATCCAGGCCAACGAGATCGAGCGCATGCGCCAGCTGATGGAGACCACCCTGGCTCGCCACACCGGTAAGTCCGCGGAGCAGATCCGCATCGACACCGACCGCGACAAGATCCTGGACGCCGAGGCCGCTAAGGAATACGGCATCATCGACCAGGTCTTCGAGTACCGGAAGCTCTCCGCTCAGGAATAGCGGTCGATAGTTTCCGTGAGGCCCGGCCTCACGGGTCTCGCAACCGGGGCTGGTGATCCCAGCCCTTCAAGCCCCGCAGTGTTGCTCAGTCAGCGCAGCGGGGTTTTTGGGTAGTGTTGGATACCCGCCGTAGCACCACCAATTTCTCAGAAAGACTGGTTCTCACAGATGCAAGAAAGCGCAGAGCTGCTGAAGTGCTCGTTTTGCGGCAAGAGCCAAAAACAAGTCCGCAAACTCATCGCCGGCCCTGGGGTCTACATCTGCGATGAATGCATCGAACTCTGCAACGAGATCATCGAGGAAGAGCTGGTAGCCACCAGCGCGCAAGAGCCACAGGGCAAGCTGCCAACCCCGTCCGAGATTTCCGCTTTCCTGGACAAGTACGTTATCGGCCAGGACGAAGCGAAGCGCACCCTCGCGGTGGCTGTCTACAACCACTACAAGCGCATCCAGGTCGAGGAGGCCAATGCACTGGCCCGCCGCAGCGACGACGAGGTCGATCTCTCGAAGTCCAATATCCTCATGCTGGGACCCACCGGCTCCGGTAAGACCTACCTGGCGCAGTCCCTGGCCCGGATGCTGGACGTCCCCTTCGCCATCGCAGACGCGACCTCGCTGACCGAGGCCGGCTACGTGGGCGAGGACGTCGAGAACATCCTGCTGAAGCTGCTGCAGAGTGCAGACTTCGACGTCGAGAAGGCACAGCGCGGGATCATCTACATCGACGAGGTCGACAAGATCGGCCGTAAGTCCGAGAACCCGTCCATCACGCGCGACGTCTCCGGTGAGGGCGTGCAGCAGGCGTTGCTGAAGATCCTGGAGGGTACGGTCGCTGCCGTCCCGCCGCAGGGTGGGCGCAAGCACCCGAACCAGGAGTTCATCCAGTTCGACACGAAGAACGTGCTGTTCATCGTTGCGGGTGCGTTCGCGGGCCTGGAGAAGGTTATCGAGGATCGCCGCGGCAAGAAGGGCTTGGGCTTCGGTGCGGAGGTCACCTCCAAGAACGACCAGGTTAAGGACCCGTTCCAGTACGTGGAGCCGGAGGACCTGGTGAAGTTCGGACTGATCCCGGAGGTCATCGGCCGCCTGCCGGTGGTCACCCACGTCGGTCACCTGGACGAGGACGCGCTGGTGCAGGTACTCACCGAGCCGAAGAACGCCCTCGTGCGCCAGTACCAGCGCCTGTTCGAGATGGACAACGTGCAGCTGGCCTTCGAGGACGGCGCGCTGCGCGAGGTTGCCCGCCAGGCGCTCGCGCGGGAAACCGGTGCGCGCGGGCTGCGCTCCATCATGGAGCGGATCCTGCTGCCGATCATGTACTCCATCCCCGAGGAGGAGGACATCGCCGAGGTTTTAATCACCGAGGCTGCCGCGAAGGGGGAGGCAGAGCCGACCCGCCTGACCCACGAGGACGTCGCCGAGCGGGATAAGCGCTCCGCTTAGGCGGGGCGCAAGGGGCAAGGCGACTAGGGGGCGCGGTCCACTAGGGGGGGGCAGTGAACCGCGCCCCACCCTGTGCACCGCGTGGGGGCTGGCAGTCGGTTGGCGGAGGGTTACTCCTGCCAGAACTCCTCGGAGTCGTAGAGGCTCGCGGCAACCGACCCGCCCACAATCTCGGAGGGGGAGGAGTGGGTGTAAGAATTATCCTGCCTGGTCCGCATCGGCGTAGTGAGGAAGGCGACGACGGCGTCGCAGGCAAGTTCGGTGACACCGGACTCGTTGTGTGGCTCGCGGACGTCCATCCCGTAGAGCGCATAGAAGGTGTTGCGGTGCAGGGTGGCGAATCCGGATAGTCCCAGGATGAGGATGTAGACGTCCTCCGCGGACACCCCGGTGCGGAAGGCGCCGAGGTCGTGGCCGCGCAGGAGGGCGCGGTCGATCTGGAGAATGACGGGGGACTGTTCCAGCACGTCGATGCGGTTCGGCACGTCCGCTCGGTTGTAGAGGTTCTCCGCGGCGATCAGGCGCATGGAATCCGGATTGCGCTGCGCACGGGCGAGCGTCTCGCGCACGAGGCGCCGCACTGCCTGCACCGGGGTGAGGCTGGCGATGTCGTCCTCAAACTTCTTCGGTTCGGCTGGCCAGAGGGTTGCTAGCGCGTAACGCAGGGCCTCCGCGTAGAGATCTTGGTTATTGCTCAGCAGGGCGTGCTTGGCGGGGAGGTTACCGGCGCGTTGGATCCGCACCAGCTGGGTCTTTGGGATATCCGACCCGTACTCCACGGCGATCGGCAGGGCGCACTCCATCGCTCGGGTGTAGTCGACCGGGTCGAGGTCGTACCGGTGCGCCGAGTGAGGAAGATGGCGAGCTGGGTCGTCGGTCATTGTTCCTCTCCAGTCAAAACTTTCTCTCCTCATCGTAATGACTGTTCGCGGGTAGGCTGGGGTCGGAAAGATCAATTGGGGGATATCGCCCCCGGTTGGTGCCCCCGATCCTGATTAAAGGCGGTTTGACTCATGGTTGATAACACTTCACAGAACACCTCCGATGCCTTGAACGTGGCGGTCACCGGCGCAGCGGGGCAGATCGCGTACTCCTTGCTGTTCCGTCTGGCAGCAGGCGAAATCTCCCCGGGGAGGAAGGTGAACCTCCGCCTCATCGAGATCGAGCCCGCCAAGCGCGCCGCGGAGGGCGTGACCATGGAGCTGAAGGACGCCGCATTCCCGCTGCTCGGCGACGTCACCGTCCACACCGATGCCCGGGAGGGCTTCCAGGACGCCGACGTCGTCTTCCTGGTCGGTGCAAAGCCGCGCCAGAAGGGGCAGGAGCGCGCGGACCTGCTCGCCGCCAACGGTGCCATCTTTGGCCCGCAGGGTGAGGCGCTGGGCGAGGTCGCCCCGAACGCTCGCGTGTTGGTCGTCGGCAACCCGGCGAACACCAACGCCGCCATTCTCGCCGCCCACGCTAAGGGCATTGCGCCGAACCGTATTACCGCGATGATGCGCCTGGACCACAACCGCGCGCTGTCCCAGGCCGCCGACCGCCTGGACGTCCCGGTCTCCGAGCTCTCGGGCATGGTCGTGTGGGGCAACCACTCAGCATCCCAGTTCCCGGACGCTACCGCCCTGCGTGCGGGCGGCGAGCCGGTCTTCGAGAAGCTGGGCGCAGAGTGGGTCAGCGAGGAATTCATCCCGCGCGTGGCCAAGCGAGGCGCTGAGATCATCGAGGTCCGCGGCCACTCCTCTGCAGCTTCCGCGGCGTCCGCCGCCATCGACCACATGCGGGATTGGCTGCTCGGCACCGAGGGCGACGAGTGGGTCTCCGTCGCGCTGCCTTCCGACGGTTCCTATGGCGTGCCGGAGGGGCTGGTCTTCGGTTTCCCGTGCCGCAGCGTGAACGGTGAGTGGGAGATCGTCCAGAGCTTGGAGCTGGGTGAGGAGCAGAAGCAGCGCATCGCCCGCACCCAGCAAGAGCTGGAAGAGGAGCTGGCCGCGGTGCGCGAAGCCGGCTTCATCGACTAGCTACACACCGCTGTTCCGGCTGGTGGCTCGGGTTAGCCGACGAGCTGCCAGCCGTGTCCGCCCCGTCTACTACACTGGGATGAGTTCAACAGAATTTGTCCCCGAGTAAGTGATCAGGGTGCGATGACCAGCAATACTCCTGCAACGTCCCAGGGTGTCCAGCGCGGCGAGGATCGTTCGCAGCTGCTGCCCAATCAGTGGAACCCATCCGATGTGGAATCGGAGCTCTACGAAGGCTGGGTTTCGGCCGGCTACTTCAAGGCCGACGCGACGAGCGATAAGCCGCCGTTTTCCATCGTCCTGCCGCCGCCGAACGTCACCGGGCGGCTGCACATGGGCCACGCGCTGGATCACACCCTGATCGACGCGATGTCCCGCCGCCGTCGCATGCAGGGCTACGAGGTCCTGTGGCTGCCGGGCTCCGACCACGCAGGCATCGCCACCCAGACCCGCGTGGAATCCGACCTGAAGAAGCGCGAGTCCAAGGATCGCTTCGATTACGGACGCGAGGAGTTCATCGACCGCGTCTGGGAGTGGAAGGACGAATACGGTGGCCTGATCCAGCAGCAGATGCGCGCCATCGGCGACTCCGTGGACTGGTCCCGCGAGCGTTTCACCCTGGACGAGGGACTGTCCCGCGCCGTCCAGACCATCTTCAAAGCCCTGTTCGACCAGGGCATGATCTACCAGGCCAACCGGATGGTCAACTGGTCGCCGGTGCTGCAGACCGCCATCTCCGACATCGAGGTCAACTACGAGGACGTCGAGGGCGAACTGGTCAGCCTCCGTTACGGTTCCCTCAACGACGACGAGCCCCACGTCATCGTCGCGACCACCCGCGTGGAAACGATGCTGGGCGACGTGGCCGTCGCGGTGCACCCGGAGGACGAGCGCTACGCCGACCTCGTCGGCACCACGCTGCCGCACCCATTCCTGCCGGACCGCGAGATGGTCATCATCGCGGACGACTACGTGGATCCGGAGTTCGGCACCGGTGCGGTGAAGATCACCCCGGCGCACGACCCGAACGACTTCGCGATGGGGCAGCGCCACGACCTGCCGATGCCGGTCGTGCTCGACGAGACCGGCCACGTGTCCGGCACGGGCACGCAGTTCGACGGCATGGATCGCTTCGAGGCCCGCGAGAAGATCCGCCTGGCTCTCGAGGAGCAGGGCCGTGTTGTGGCCCGCAAGCACCCCTACGTGCACTCCGTCGGTCACTCCGAGCGCTCCGGCGAGCCGATCGAGCCACGACTTTCCCTGCAGTGGTGGGTGGACGTGAAGAAGCTGGCGAAGATGTCCGGCGACGCCGTCCGCGAGGGGGATACGACCATCTACCCGGCATCCCAGGAACCGCGCTGGTTCGACTGGGTGGACAACATGCACGATTGGACCATCTCCCGCCAGCTGTGGTGGGGCCACCGCATCCCGATCTGGTACGGGCCTAACGGCGAGGTCGTCTGCTGCGGCCCGGACGATGAGCCACCGACGGGTGAGGGCTGGCGCCAGGACGAGGACGTGCTGGACACCTGGTTCAGCTCCGCCCTGTGGCCGTTCTCCACGATGGGCTGGCCGGAGAACACCCCGGACCTGCAGAAGTTCTACCCAACCTCCGTGCTGGTCACCGGCTACGACATTCTGTTCTTCTGGGTCGCCCGCATGATGATGTTCGCCACCTTCGCGGACACGCTCGAGGGCTCCCCGCTGCACGGCAAGGCCAATGGCGAGGACCCGGCTGCCCGCGACGGGCGCCCGCAGGTGCCGTTCAAGGACGTCTTCCTCCACGGTCTCGTTCGCGACGAGCACGGCCGCAAGATGTCCAAGTCCCTAGGCAACGGCATCGATCCGATGGACTGGGTACGCGACTACGGCGCTGACGCGCTGCGCTTCACCCTGGCCCGTGGCGCCAATCCAGGTGCGGACTTGCCGGTTGGTGAGCACTCCGCGCAGTCCTCCCGTAACTTCGCGACGAAGCTGTACAACGCCACCAAGTTTGCGCTCATGAACGGCGCGCAGATCGGCGAGCTGCCGCCGCGCGAAGAGCTGACCGACGCGGACCGCTGGATCCTCGACCGCCTCGAGGCCACCCGCGCCCTCGTCGACGATGCCCTGGAGCGCTACGAATTCTCCCTGGCTAACGAGAACCTCTACAAGTTCGCCTGGGGCGAGTTCTGCGACTGGTACCTGGAGATCGCGAAGGTGCAGATCCCGCGCGATTGGGACTCCGCCACCGAGGAGGAATACGCCCGCGGCGTGAACACCCAGGTGGTGCTCGGCCGGGTCCTCGACACGGTGCTGCGACTGCTGCACCCGGCGATGCCTTTCGTCACCGAGACGCTGTGGACCGCCCTAACCAAGGACGTCGAGGGCTACCCGGAGTCCCTGGTCATCGCCGAGTGGCCGGACCAGTCCATGACCAACAACGGTGCTGAGCCGGACGAGCTGGCCGCCCGCCGCATGGCGGACCTGGAGAAGCTCGTCACCGAGCTGCGCCGCTTCCGCGCTGACCAGGGTGTCAAGCCGAAGCAGCGCGTCCCGGGCCGCTTGGACTTCGCCGCCGTGGACCTCGAGGAGGAAGAGGCAGCCATCCGCTCCCTGGCACGCCTCGAGGAGCCGGGAGATGACTGGGAGACCACCGCCTCCATCGAGCTGCGCCTGAGCCAGGCCACGATCACCGTGGAGCTGGACACCTCCGACGCGGTGGATATTGAGGCCGAGCGCAAGCGCCTGGAGAAGGATCTCGCCAACGCGCAGAAGGAGCTGGATAACGCGGCGAAGAAGCTCAGCAACGAGAACTTCCTGAATAAGGCTCCGGAGCACGTCGTGGCGGATATCAAGGAACGCCAGGTCGTGGCTCAGGAGGAGTTCGACCGCATCACGCGCCGTCTGGAGGGGCTGCCAAAGAAATGACCGATTCTACGGATCGTGATCTGAACACCACACCGGCCGAGGACCCCGACCACGGCGAGGGCGGGGAATCCCGTGCGGCCGAGCTGACCGGCCAGGAGGCAGCCGCTGCCACGTCTGCCGTCGGTGGAGTGCGCCTCGACGAGCACGGCCTAGCGCTGCCGATCGACGCGGCCGGTGCGAAGCCGGGCGAGGAGGATGGTCAGCTGAGTGGCGACGACGCCCTGCCGCCGCGGCCCATCACGGAGGAAGATCTGGCGGACCTCGCCGCAGTCGAAGCCGAGCTGAACCAGCGCTGGCCGGAGACGAAGATCGACCCCTCCCTTGAACGTATCGAGATGCTCATGGATCTCCTGGGTAACCCGGAGCGCTCCTTTGCCACCATCCAGGTCGCCGGCACCAACGGCAAGACCTCCGTGGTGCGGATGATCGAGTCCCTGCTGAGGGCATTCCACCGCCGCACTGGTCGCACGACCTCCCCGCACCTGCAGCTGGTCACCGAGCGCATCGCCATCGACGGCGAGCCGATCCACCCGCAGGATTACATCCGCATGTGGCGGGAGATCCAGCCGATGGTGGAAATGGTCGACGCGAAGTCCACGGCCGAGGGTGGCCCGCAGATGAGCAAGTTCGAGGTGCTGGTCGCCCTCGCGTACAGCGCCTTCGCGGACGCCCCGGTGGACGTCGCCGTCATCGAAACCGGCATGGGTGGGACCTGGGATGCGACGAATGTCGTGAACTCCGATGTCTCGGTGATCACGCCCATCGGTATGGACCACACGGACTTCCTCGGTGACACCCTCACCGAGATTGCCGGTGAAAAGGCGGGCATCATCAAGTCCCGCTGGGACCGTGAGGATCTGCTCACGCCACCAGAGAACATCGCGATTATCTCGGAGCAGGATCCCGACGCGATGCGCGTGCTGTTGGAGCGGTCCGTCGAGGTCGACGCCGCGGTGGCTCGCGCAGGTGCTGAGTTCGGTGTCGTGGAATCCACCGTCGCGGTGGGTGGTCAGCGTCTGACGATCAAGGGCCTGGCCGGGTCCTATGACGACATTTTCCTGCCGCTGTCCGGGGAGCACCAGGCCCGCAATGCCGCGACCGCCTTGGCGGCGGTGGAGGCCTTCTTCGGGGCGGGCGGGGACCGTCAGCTGGACGTCGACAAGGTGCGCGAGGGTTTCGCCACCGTGGCTTCCCCCGGTCGGCTGGAGCGCGTGCGCGCCACCCCGAGCGTGTTCATCGACGCCTCCCACAACCCGCACGGCGCGGCCGCTTTGGCTAAGGCCGTGGACCGGGACTTCGATTTCCGCCGCCTCATCGGCGTGGTCGGGGTGCTGGGGGACAAGGACGCCCGAGGCATTCTCGCCGCGCTCGAGCCGGTCCTCGACGACGTCGTCATCACGGAGGTGCAGTCCCCGCGCGCCCTGCCGGTGGATGTGCTCGCCGAGTACGCCCGGGATGCCTTCGGGGAGGAGCGGGTCCACGTCGCCGAACAGCTGCCGACCGCGGTGGAGACCGCGATCCAGTTAGCTGAGGACGATAGCGATGGCATGCTGGCCGGGGCCGGGGTGCTGATCACCGGCTCTGTGGTGACCGCAGGTGAGGCGCGAACGCTGTTCGCCAAGAAGCCCGAGTAAAACGCTCGAGTACACAGGAGGATTGGAAGCAGATGGCGCGCAAGCCGGCTGAAGAACTGGAGATGGGCCCACTCGGCCCAGGACACGCCCCAGCCAATGACCCGATGAAGGGCATCCGCGGGGTCATGGCGGGCACCCTGATCCTGGAAGGGATCGTCATGCTGCTGGGGCTGACCGTGGTCGGCCGCGTGGATTCGGGACTGGGCCCGGTCTGGCTGCAGTTCGGCTACGTCCTAGCCGTGGCGGTGCTGATGTTCGCGGCGGCCTTCATGCAGAAAGCTGACTCTGCGGACAAGATCAACTGGGGCCTGCAGATCCTGGCCCTGATCGGGGTATTCGCCAACCTGGTGATCGGCGTGATGGCCCTGATCTTCATCGGCGTGTGGTGGTACATCTACCACCTGCGCAAGGTGGTCCAGGAGCGCATGCGGCGCGGCCTGCTGCCGAGCCAGCACGTCTAGCGAATCCCGCCTCCTCTACAGCGCTAGCGAGCGAGAAGCCTCCCCACCAGTCCAACTTTCGGGCGGGTCGGGGCGGCTGAGGCTTTTAGGGCTTCTCGCGGTGTGGAGCTGCTAGCCCTCGAAGGGGACCTTCGCCAGCTCGCGGCGCAGGATCTTGCCGGTGGCGTTCTTCGGGATGGCATCAACGAACTCCACCGCGCGAACCTTCTTGTACGGTGTCACGCGGTCGGCGACCCAGCCCATGAGCTCCTGTGCCCCCAGCTCAGAGCCCTCACGCTTGACGACGAACGCGCGCGGGATCTCCAGGCCGTCGCGCTCCGCGCCGACGACGCCGACGTCTGCGATGTCCGGATGGGAGAGCAGCAGGCTCTCCAATTCGGCCGGCGCGACTTGATAGCCCTTGTACTTGATGACCTCCTTGGCGCGGTCAACGATGCGCAGCCCGCCATCCTCTCCGAAGTGGGCGATGTCACCGGTACGCAGCCAACCGCCTTCAATGAGAGTTTCCGCATTGGCTTCCTCGTTGTTCAAATAGCCCTTCATGACCTGCGGGCCACGCACGAGAACTTCACCCGCCTCGCCCTCGGGAACATCTTCCAGGGTGTCGATATCAACGAGGCGGATTTCCGTGTCTGCCACCGGCTTACCGACGCTGGAATGATCGGCGTCGCCGTGAAGGTTTAGGGCGACCAACGGGGAGGCCTCCGTCATGCCCCACCCCTGCACAACCTTCGTGTCGAGGCGTTCTTCGACCGCGCGCATGATTGGAGCGTCGATCGGCGCCGCGGAGGAAACCATGAGCTTTGAAGCGGAGAACCACGCCGGGTCGATCTCTGGGCCTTTGGCCATCGCGATGGCCATCGGCGGGGCAATGAACGTGAACTCAATCGCGCGCTCAGCGTGGGCACGCAGGAACTGCTCGATGTCGAACTTCGGCATGGTGAAGATGTGGTGCCGGTGCAGCAGCGGGCCGAGTAGCAGGACCGTCATGCCATAGATATGGGAGAAGGGCAGCACACTCAGGGTGTTGCTGCGTGCTTCGATGCCGGAGCGCTCAATCATCTCCCGTACGTGCATCAAGTTGCTGGTGAGATTGCGGTGAGTCAGCTGCACGCCCTTCGGCAACCCGGTGGTGCCGGAAGAGAAGGGGACAGCGGCAACCGAGTCAGGGTCGATATCGACCTCTGGAGCGGGTTTCGGACTGCCCTGTAGGGAAACCAGCTCCATGGAGAAAATCTGTGGGAGTTGCTCCATATTGGTCGGGCCGATGAACAACTTGGCTCCGGCAGCTTCTACGATGTGCTCCACGTCTGCCTGATTCATGAGCATGCCGATCGGGTTGACGATGGCCCCGGCTCGCAGGATACCGAGCAGGCTGGCGGCGAAGTTGATGGAATTGGGCACCTGGAGGGTAACCACGTCCCCTTCGCCGATGCCTCGAGAAGCTAGCTCGGCGGCGATGGTCTCGGAGAATTCTTTGAGTTCGCCGTAGGTGGCCGTCGATTGGGTGGAGAGCTCGGTGATGGCGGGCAGTGCTGCTTCGTCTTCGGTGAGGTCGCCGAAGATGAGGTCGAAAACGTCGGTGCTGGGGTAGTCCAAACTCGGGTATGGGCTGGGGTAGATCCTGGGTGCCATGTGCGCCTCCTTCAGTGAAGTGTGATCCATGTCTCATAAATAATAGTGTCTGTTATAAAAATTATTTCGCTATTTCCATTACGTCAGCGAAGAGACCAGAACACATGGGGGCAAAGGGGAAGCCCAAGGGGCGAGGGCTTTAAGAATTCGCTATCCTTAGGAACCATGACTGAACGCACTCTCATCCTCATTAAGCCGGACGGTGTCGCTAATGGCCACGTCGGAGAGATCATCTCCCGCATCGAGCGCAAGGGCCTGAAGCTCGTCGAGATGGATCTGCGTACCGCAGACCGCGCAACCGCAGAGAAGCACTACGAGGAGCACAAGGACAAGCCGTTCTTCGGCGAGCTCGTGGACTTCATCACCTCCGCACCGCTGGTCGCGGGCATCGTCGAGGGCGAGTCCGCCATCGCTGCCTGGCGTCAGCTGGCCGGCGGCACCCACCCGGTCGAGGCAGCCACCCCGGGCACCATCCGCGGCGACTTCGCACTGACCGTCGGCGAGAACGTCGTTCACGGCTCCGACTCCCCGGAGTCCGCTGAGCGTGAGATCGCTATCTGGTTCCCGAACCTGTAATACCTTTCACAGCACAACGTCCCGGCGAGCCTAAGTAGGTTTGCCGGGACGTTTCTTTATGCTGCGGGTCAGTGGTGCCGTTACTTGCTTGCTAGACCACGGGTAGCGCGGACGCTGTCCTGATATTCCTTGCTGGCTTCCTCGGTCAGCGTCAGCCATTGGTCGGTGCTACTGCGGTGGCGCATCTCGCGGATCCGCACCACCTGCCCGTGGGCATCGGCCTCGTTGAGAGCGGCCTTGACCTCGTGCTCGACAGCCCCGTCCGCGACCAACTCTGCCACGAGCTCGCTTTCCAAGCGCTGATAGATGCCGGGCACGAGCTCATCGGAATGCATGAAGGCCACGATGGCATCCGGACCCTCGAACACCTGACCAGACCCCACTGGTGCGGAATCATCGCCCGCGTCGCCGAAGAGTTGTGGTGGTGCCGCGTAATGCGTTGGGTGGTGCGCCCCGGAGGTGAAGTACCACGCCATCCCCAGGCCGGTGGCGATCGCTACCGGAATGACGACCACCCACGGCGCCGCGGACTGCGCGATGCTCAGCGCCACATAGGCCGCGGAGTAGGGGACAACGAAGCGCAGTACCTCGCGCCAGTTGAATTCGGTCCGCTGCAGCTTCGCATCCGGTTTGAGCGGATCGTAGTCGTTCATGCGGTAGCCATGCCGGTTGAAGAACTTCATATAGCCGAAGACCATCAGCCCCAGCAGAAAAGCAATCGCCACGAAGCCCATCCACACTTCTGGCAGGCCAGAACAAGCGATGACGACGAGCGTCCACACAACGCCGAGGGTCCAACCAAGCACCGTGGAAGGTTGATGCTTCGCGTAGTGGCTTTGAAGCTGCTTCTCGCTGATCTGGAACATCCCATCAGGTTAGCAACCGGTGCAGACACGATCTCTCGGGACGCTGGCTACCTCCCTGCGGGGGAAGTTATGACAAGATGGGGGACAGGATTTTCCTTACACCCGAACCCACAACGACGATGCGGTTCGGCAGGGGCAATCCAGCACACTTAAACATCGTTTGCGAGCGCACCTCCATCGCCAGGCCTCCTTTTGAGGCGCCCGGCCCCGGTGTCGCTCTGGCGCCTGGCTGGCGTGGCGGCCGTCGTTTCCACAGGTCCGCTGCTGTTCTCGATCTTTTTCTTTAGGACGCCGCTAGCTAGCGCGAGAAAATCTTTCAAGGAGAAACGTGGCTTTTACGCCGGAACCAGCGCTGATTGAATCGGCCGGAAAAATTAATACTGAAAGCTTCGGTCGCAGGGTGCGCGTGCACTCGGTGGCCAAGGAGCTGGGGATCACCAGCAAGGAGTTCATCGCCGTGCTGGGGGAGTTCGGGATCACCGGCAAGGTGCCTTCCTCGACGCTGTCCAACGAGGAGGCCACCGACGTGGTCTCTCGTCTGGCTGGCGGGGGAGGGCTCACCCAGTCTGAGCAGCCAGTGGCGAAGGACGAGGCGGACGCCGCTGGACCCGCTGCCGACAAGGCCGGGGCCAAGGAGACCGGGGCCAAGAAGGCGGGAGCCAGGAAGACCGCTGCCAAGAAGAGCGGGAAGAAGTCCACGGCTAAGAAGGCTGCAGCCAAGAAGAGCTCCAAGAAGGCCGCGTCGGCGAAGGCCACGGCCAAGGAGGCGCCGTCCGAGCAGGAATCCCTGGAGCAGGACGTCGCGCCAGAGGCGACTGAGCAGCAGGAACAGCAGAAGCAGGCTGAGCCCAAGAAGGCCTCTCGCAAGAGTGCCCAAAAGAGTGCGCAGAAGGCTACCAAGAAGGCTGCCGCGAGGAAGACGACCAAGCGCACGGCCAGCAAGAAGACGGAAGCTAAGAACACCGAGGCGGAGAACGCACAGCAGCACCAGTCTGCCGAGGCGCCGCAGGCTCAGGCTGAGGAAGCGGCGTCCACGACCCCGGAGCAGCAGGCGGCGAACAACGAGGAGGCTCCGCGGCCTACCCGTCGCCGTGTGCGCCGAATTGTGCGCCGCGTGGGCAGCCGCGCCATCCAGCAGGACACCGCAGCGAAAAAGTCGGAGTCCTCGTCCGAGGGGACGCCCGAGAAGCAGGAGCAGCCGAAGAAGGTCGAATCCAAGAAGTCTGAGCCCAAGAAGAAGGAACAGAAGGTCGAGCAGTGCCCCGCCGAGCCTCAGCCCGCGGCCGAGGAGGAGACCCCGGCCGACCAGCTGCACCCGGGCGAGCGCGAGGAAGCGGACATCGTCGACGAGCCGGTGCGCCTGAAGGGCTCCACCCGCCTGGAATCCAAGCGCCGCTGGCGTGAGGAAAACCGCGAGCGCGGCCGCCACAAGGCCATCAGCCGCTCCGAGTTCCTCGCGCGCCGGGAGTCAGTGCACCGCCAGATGATGGTGCGCGACGCCGAACGCCACGACCACACCGGTCTGACGACCCAGGTGGGCGTCGTCGAAGATGGGCAGCTGGTGGAGCACTTCGTCACCAGCGACACCCAGCAGTCGATGATCGGCAATATCTACTTGGGCCGGGTGCAGAACGTCCTGGCCTCCATGGAGGCGGCCTTCATCGACATTGGCACCGGCCGCAATGCCGTGCTCTACGCCAGCGAGGTCAACTGGCACTCCCCGCACCTGCACTCCAAGTCCCGCCGCATCGACCAGGCTCTGCGCTCGGGCGACCAGGTCATGGTTCAGGTCATCAAGGACCCGGTCGGCCACAAGGGTGCCCGCCTGACCAACCGCATCAGCTTCGCGGGCCGCTACCTCGTGTACTTCCCGGGCGGCACCACCGCGGGTATCTCCCGCAAGCTGCCTGAGGCCGAGCGCAAGCGCCTGAAGGAGATCCTGCAGCGCGTCGTACCGGGCCAGGGCGGGGCGATCATCCGCACCGCCGCGGAAAACGTGGCCGAGGAGCTCATCGAGGAGGACGTCAATCGCCTCCACAAGCAGTGGCTGAACATCGAGAAGACCGAGGCCAAGGAGCGTAAGTCCAAGGGCGCGAAGCCCGTCACGCTCTACGAAGAGCCGAACATGCTGATCACGGTCATCCGCGACCTGTTCAACGAGGACTTCTCCGAGCTGCTCGTCGAGGGCGATAAATCCTGGCGCATGGTCCGCGACTACATGGGCCGCATGGCCCCGGAGCTGATGGATCGGGTGCACAAGTGGCACCCCGAGCAGCACGCCGACGAGGACGTCTTCGCCGCGCACCGCCTCGATGACCAGCTCGCCAAGGCGCTGAGCAGGAAGGTCTGGCTGCCCTCCGGCGGCCACCTGGTTATTGATCACACCGAGGCGATGACGGTCATCGACGTCAACACCGGCTCCTTCGTGGGCTCCGGCGGCAACCTCGAGGAGACGGTCACCGAGAACAACCTTGAGGCGGCCGAGGAAATTGTGCGCCAGATGCGGCTGCGCGACATCGGCGGCATGATCGTCGTCGACTTCATCGACATGGTGCTGGAGGAGAACCAGGACCTGGTGCTGCGCCGCCTCATCGAGTACCTGGGCCGCGACCGCACCCACCACAAGGTCAGTGAGGTCACCTCACTGGGCCTGGTTCAGATCACCCGCAAGCGCCTGGGCGCGGGTCTGCTGGAGACCTTCTCCACCACCTGTGAGTGCTGCGACGGCCGTGGTGTGATCGTGCACCCGGACCCGGTGGAGCAGGACTTCAACGAGGAGCCGGAGCGGCGCCGTCGTTCCTCCCGCGGTAATGGTCGCGGCCGTGACGAGCAGGGCTCGAAGGAGCAGCGCAAGAATCAGGGCTCCAGGGACCAGGGCCGTGACGAGCAGCGTGACGAGCGTCGCGAAGAGGCGAAGGGCCACGAGGGCAAGGGGCCCAAGTCCAGTGCCTCCCACGGCAAGGGGCGCGAGGATTCCCAGGACCACCGCAATTCCGAGGGGCAGGAACGTCGCACCCGCAAACAGCGCCAGGGCTCCCAGTCCGGTTCTGAGTCCGCTGCGGAGAGTGGCGAGGGTCAGAAGCAGGAGACGAGGACGTCGCGCCGGGGCGGTCGCCGTTCCGTTCAGCGCCGCACCAGCTCCGCTGTCAAGGATGCCACCGCCCGCGCGGAGCAGGGGTCCGCAGAGAAGAAGCAGCCTGCCGACCGATCGGGCGATGAGTCCCAGGCCGGCCAGGAGCGCGCTCCGCGCCGGGTGGTTCGCCGCATCGTGCGGCGTACGGCACCTAGCCAGCAGCGCGGTGGCGCCGGCCAGCGCAAGTCTGCGGCCAACGCCGATGCCCCGGAGCTGAAGATTTCCTCCCGCGAGGACCGCGCCTCGGCGCAGCGGGATGAGCAGGAGCAGTCCGGGAGTGGATCCCAGGGTGTGCGCCGCCGTGGCCGCCGCGTGGTCCGCTCTAAGCCGGCCGCACGGCAGACTGGTGCCCGCCAGGCAGGCGAGCACAACTCCCACAAGAAGGGGCAGGACGACCAGTCTTCCGGCCAGAAGCGAGGGTCCGAAGGCGATCGCCGCAACGCCGGGGCGCGACGCTCTGGGACCCGGGGTGCCGGGAAATACGGTGCCAACACCTACGAGGAGGCGGTGAAGGAGTTCGAGAACTCCCCACGCCGTCGCCGTCGCACGCGTGGCAACTCCGTCTCGGATCGCCGTCCGCAGCCGGAGGACTTCGGCCAGCAGCCCGAGGCTGCCCAGCCCAAGGGCGAGCAGAAGTGGGAAAACCAGAGCGCCGGGAAGTTCGAGCATTCGGCGAAGGGGGAGACCCAGGGGCGGGCGCGAGGTCGGCGCCGCCGGGTGGTGCGCAGCAGCCCGCGACGCTAGCCTCACGGTTGCGCTAGCACCACGGCTGCCCGCGTGCCCCGCAGCTGTGCATCAGCCGCCTCTGTGTGCTCGACCGCGGGCAGGGAGAGGTGGCGTGTGCCGGATTCGCCACATTAGTCTCACCCTTCACAGCCAGGCGGTTGAGCCGGGCGCTACCTGCGATGGACTGGAAAAAGATTTTGGTTTTCCAGCCCCGGCTGGGTAGTATTGGGCAGTCGTTGTTCATCGCCTCTAATCGGGCGCGGCTTGTTATGCCGAAATGAACACACTTAATTTTGCATATTGTCCAGTCAGGATGCTCGCGTCGCACGTGGGATCGTCGTCGAGAGCTGCCTGAGTCGAAGAGATTTATAAGGGGTAGCCCTACCATGTACGCGATCGTCAAGACCGGCGGCAAGCAGTACAAGGTTGCCGAAGGTGACCTCGTCAAGGTCGAGAAGATCGAGGGTGAGCCAGGTTCCGCCGTGGCTCTCACCCCGGTTCTCGTCGTCGATGGCGCGGATCTGACCTCCGGCGACAAGCTGGAAAACGTCGCCGTGAACGCAGAGATCGTCGAGCACGTTCGTGGCCCGAAGATCCGCGGAATGCACTACAAGAACAAGACCGGATACAAGCGCCGCTGGGGCCACCGTCAGGCTCTGACCGTGCTGAAGATCACCGGCATCAAGTAATAACCGAGACGCGTCCGTGCTGAGTGCGCGGGTGCTCTTACTTCTTCCCGAGGAGGGAGACTCATGGCAACTAAGAAGGGTGCTTCTAGCTCCAGTAACGGTCGCGACTCCGAGGCAAAGCGTCTCGGTGTTAAGCGCTTCGGCGGCCAGCAGGTCAAGGCGGGCGAGATCCTCATCCGTCAGCGCGGCACCAAGTTCCACCCAGGTGTGAACGTTGGTCGCGGCGGCGATGACACGCTGTTCGCACTGAAGGCTGGCGCCGTCCAGTTCTCCACCAAGCGCAACCGTCGCCTGGTGAACATCGTGGAGGACGAGGCCGTCGAGGCTTAAGGCCCGCGGTTTTTCAAAACCTCACGAGCACGAAGCTCCCGCACGTTTCGCCCCACCGGGGCGAGGGCGGGAGCTTCTTTGCATTATTCGCTAAAATTTGAATCCGATCGAAGGAAGGACTTACATCCATGTCGCAATTCGTTGACCGGGTCGTTCTGCACCTCAAAGCCGGCGATGGCGGCAATGGCTGTAACTCCGTGCGCCGCGAGAAGTTCATGCCCCTGGGCGGGCCGGACGGTGGCAACGGCGGCCACGGCGGAGACATCATCCTCGAAGTCGACCCCCAAGTACACACCCTGCTGGATTTCCGCTTCTCCCCGCACGTGCGCGCCGAGCGCGGCAACAACGGCGCCGGCGACGACCGGCACGGCGCTCGTGGCAAGGACCTGACCCTCCACGTCCCTCCGGGAACCGTCGTCATCGACGAAGACGGCGAGGTCCTCGCCGACCTCGTCAGCCCCGGGCAGAAGGTCATCGTCGCCCAGGGGGGCTTCGGCGGCCTGGGCAACGCCTCCCTGGCCTCCAAGACGCGCAAGGCCCCGGGCTTCGCGCTGCTCGGTGAGCCCGGCGAACAAAAGGACATCACTCTTGAGCTGAAGTCCATGGCCGACGTCGGCCTCGTGGGCTTCCCCTCGGCGGGTAAGTCCTCCCTGATCTCTGTGCTCTCCGCGGCCAAGCCCAAGATCGCGGACTACCCATTCACCACGCTGGCGCCGAATCTCGGCGTTGTCAGCGTGGATCACGATACCTTCACCATCGCGGACGTCCCGGGCCTCATCCCGGGAGCCAGCGAGGGCCGTGGCCTTGGCCTGGACTTCCTGCGCCACATCGAACGCACCGCCGTCCTGGCGCACGTGGTGGACGCCGCGGCACTGGAGTCCGAGCGCAACCCCCTGGACGACATCCGCGCGCTCGAGCACGAGCTGGATAGCTACCAGAGTGAGCTCAGCGCCGATGCGAGCCTGGGCGACCTCCGGGAGCGCCCCCGCGTCATCATCCTGAACAAGATGGACGTCCCGGACGCCGAGGACATGGCGGACCTGCAGGAAGAGGAGCTGAAGAAGTTCGGCTGGCCGATCTTCCGCATCTCCACGGTCGCGCGCACCGGGCTCTACGAGCTGCGGTTTGCCCTGATGGACATCGTCCGGGAGCACCGCAAGAAGGTCGAGGACACCCCGGAGCCACAGCAGGTGATCCGCCCGCAGTCCGTGGGGCCGAAGCGCAAGGGCCGCTTCGCGGACTTCGAGGTTCACGAGGATAAGCAGAACCCGGGCGCGTTTATCGTCACCGGGCACAAGATCGACCGCTGGATCCTGCAGACCGACTTCGAGAACGACGAGGCCATCGGCTTCCTCGCCGACCGCCTGGCCAAGGCTGGCGTCGAGGAGGCCCTGTGGCAGGCCGGTGCCGTGGACGGCTCCGAGGTCACCATCGGCGGGATCACCTTCGAGTGGGATCCGCAGACCGTGGCGGGCGTGGACCAGACCCCGGCGTACGGCCGTGGCAAGGACCGCCGCCTGGAGCAGACGGACCGCGTGACCGCAGAGCAGCGTAAGCGTGCCTCCCAGGCACGACGCGGCCTGATCGATGAATACGATTTTGGTGATGGCGAGGTCGCGGATACCGAGCGCTGGCAGGGCTAGTTACGCGCTGAGTAGCGAGTTAGATAACGTTTAGATAACTCAAAAGCCTGGGTTTTCATAAGTAATTTGGCATACTGGTGGGCATGTCTGCAGCGAGCAACGAAAATTCAATGCCCACACAGCAGCTAGATGCCACCATGATGCCGGAGCCCGGCACCGTGCGTCACCGCATCGCTAGTGCCAAGCGGCTGGTGGTGAAAATCGGATCCTCGTCCCTGACCGACGAGTCCGGCCGCGTGGACCCCGCCCGCATCGACACCATCGCCGATGCTCTGGAAGCTCGCATGGCGGATGACACGGACCTCATCGTCGTCTCCTCCGGTGCAGTGGCCTCGGGCATGGACCCGCTCGGCCTGAGCCAGCGCCCCAGCGACTTGGCCACCAAGCAGGCAGCCGCCTCGGTAGGCCAGGTGCTGCTCGCCCAGGAGTGGGGGAGGAGCTTCGCCCGCTATAGCCGCACCATCGGCCAGGTGCTTCTGACCGCCGCCGACGCCGGCCGCCGCGACCGCGCCCGCAACGCCCAGCGCACCATCGACCGCCTTCGCCAGCTCTCCGCCGTGCCGATCGTCAATGAGAACGATACGGTCGCGACCTCCGAGATGCGCTTCGGCGATAACGACCGCCTCGCCGCCATCGTCTCCCACCTGGTCTTCGCGGACGCCCTCGTCCTGCTCTCCGACGTCGACGGTCTCTACGACCGCAACCCGAACGAGCCGGACGCGCAGTTCGTTTCCGAGGTGCGCAGCAGCAACGACCTCTCGGGTGTCGCAGCCGGCGATGGTGGTCGCCTCGGCACCGGCGGCATGGCCGCGAAGGTCACCGCGGCCCGCCTCGCCTCCCGCGCGGGCGTTCCGGTGCTCCTGACCTCCACCGAGAACATCGCCCCCGCCCTGGAAAGCGCCTCCGTGGGCACCTGCTTCTGGCCGGAGGAAGATCGCCTGTCCGCCTGGAAGTTCTGGGTGCTCTACGCCGCCGAGTCCCGCGGCGCACTGCAGCTCGATGACGGAGCGAAGGCGGCCGTGGTCGACGGGAACAAGTCCCTCCTCGCAGTCGGCGTCACCCAGGTCATGGGGGACTTCAACCGCGGTGACATCGTGGACCTCGTGGACAGCGACGGAAAGATCTTCGGCCGCGGCGAGGTGAACTACGACGCCACCGACCTGGTCCCGATGCTGGGGCGCCACACCTCGGAGCTTCCGGGCGACGCGCAGCGCCCCGTGATTCACACCGATTACCTCTCTTATTACGCCAACCGCCAGCCGCCCCGTCGCCAGCAGCTGCTTATTTAGTCACGCGATTCCCGAGCCCCACCAGTGGCAATCCCAAATTTTCCCTAGTATGAAGAGGCATGATGAGCGAAAAGAACGATAACCTTTCCCCACAGCGTCAGGCCGAGCGCGAAGAAGTGCTCGCGAAGGCCGCCAAGGCGAAGCAGGCCAGCCGGGTCGTGCTCACCACCCAGCAGAAGAATGACCTGCTGCTCGCCGCCGCCGAGGCGCTGATCGCCAACACCGACGCGATCCTCGAGGCCAATGCCAAGGACGTCGCCGCGGGCCGCGAGGCCGGTTTCGACGAGGCCCTGATCGACCGTCTCGCCCTGGACGCCGGTCGTATCGAGGGCATCGCCGGCGGGTTGCGCCAGATCGTCGGCCTGCCGGACCCGGTGGGAGAGGTCGTCCGCGGCCACACCCGCCCGAACGGCATCGACCTCAAGCAGGTCCGCACCCCGCTCGGCGTGATGGGCATGGTCTACGAGGCCCGCCCGAACGTCACCGTCGACGCTTTCGGCCTGGCCATCAAGTCCGGCAACGTCCCGCTGCTGCGCGGCTCCCGTTCCGCCCGCCAGACCAACGAGAAGCTGGTGGAGCTGCTGCAGGACGTCGCCGCCGAGCGGGGCCTTAGCCGCGACATCGTCCAGCTGCTGCCGTGCGATAGTCACGACTCCGTCCAGGACCTGGTCACTGCCCGCGGCTTGGTCGACGTCGTCATCCCGCGCGGTGGGGCGCGACTGATCGAGGCGGTTGTTCTGAACGCGACCGTTCCCGCGATCGAGACGGGCACGGGCAAGTGCCACTTCTACATCGACGCCTCCGCGGACCTGGACGAGGCGATCCAGCTGCTGCTCAACGGCAAGACCCGCCGCTGCTCTGTGTGCAATGCGACCGAGACCGTCCTGCTGGATGCGGCCCTTTCTGAAGACGCCAAGAAGCGCGTCTTCGCTGAGCTGGCTGCTGCCGGCGTGCGCGTTCACGGCGTGAAGGCCGAGCTGGATAGCCTGGCCGAGGGCGTGGTGGAGGCCACCGAGGAGGACTGGACCGACGAGTACTTGAGCTTCGACATCGCCGCCGCGATCGTGGACGGGGTGCGTGGCGCGGTGGAGCACATCACCACCTACAGCTCCGGCCACACCGAGGGCA
>DWUR01000065.1 GCA_019120635.1 Candidatus Corynebacterium intestinavium
TATCCACGGCCCGGAAGAAGTGCCCAAGGCCACCTCGCCCCAGGGTTTCCAGCCGCTCGGTGGAGAAGATGGCGTCATATTCGCCTGCCCACTGCCGTGGCGAGGGCACTGGACCGCTGATCAGCTCCACACGCACGCCACCGGCCACGCCGGCTTGACGCACGCGGGAGCGGACCACCTCGGCGTGCTCCTCATCGGAGGTCAGCACGCTCACCGAGGCGCCACGCTGGGCCGCGAGGATCGCCAACTGCCCGCCGGAACTCGAGAGCTCGAGGACGCGGTCACCCGGGCCAACATTCGCCTCGTCCAGCATCAGGTTGATGCGGCGCAGCTGCCCGGAGTTGAGGTCCTGGCGCTGCACGTCGGCGGGCTCGAGGTACCAGGTTTCATCGAGGCGGACGGGCTCCACCGGCCTACTGAGGCGGCGGCGCACGCCGGCTGCCACGCCGGCCACTCCGCGGGGGGCGGGTTTCTCCTCATCGTCCACCAGGATCTCTCCGGTCCTGCGGTCGACCTGAACGGTTTCCGTGGTGCGGGCGGCCGAGGCAAACAGTGCGGTGGCGGTGGCACGGGTGGCTCCCGCGTACAGTTCCACGAGACCATCGGGCAGCTCGCCGGCGCGCACCGAACCAAAATCGTGGCGCGGCTTTCGTGGGCTAATCCCACCCAGCAAGGTATTCATCGGCGCTTCGAGGGGCTGGCGAAGGAGAACTTCCAGCACCTTAACCAAAGGCTCAGCCCGCCACTCCCCGATCAGGTAGCTTTCCGCAAGCCCCAGCCAGCCTTGGGCAACCGCCCTGTCGAGCATGAACCCGTCGCGCACCTCGAGGTAGGTCTCGTCCTTGGAGTCGAAGGAGACCCCCTCATCGTCCAATAGCTTTTCCAACCGCTCGCGGAAGGCCTCGGATCGCTTACCGAGGAACCGGCCGCGGGGCAGCTCAGCGAGGTGAGGCCACCGCTCGGGGTCGATATAGGGGTCGAGAGAGAAGCGTTCCACGGGAACTATCAGACACTCCTCTCCCGGTGCTCGCGGGGCCGACTCGGCTATTCGCGGTGAAGCTATCCCTAAAGTTAGCCGATATAGCGCCCCAAACGGGGTATTAACACTCGCGAAGCAACCCCGCATCAGGTGGATCCCGGAAGTGCTTTAGAAGGCCTTAAGCATTAGGATTGTTGAAGCACGCTTCGTGAGGATCTCACAGGGTCCGTATATCAGCGAGAACTTGAATACAAAAACCAAAAATAATGTGCTGAGGAGCATTAGTTTCTTATGACCACCAACTCCCTTGGTCCAGCAGGTAAGCGCCACCACGTCGTCATCATCGGCGGCGGTTTCGGCGGTCTGTTCGCGGCAAAGAAGTTCAAGGGCAAGGACATCGCGGTCACTATCATCGACCGCACCAACCACCACCTGTTCCAGCCACTGCTGTACCAGGTCGCGACCGGTATCCTGTCTGAGGGTGAGATCGCACCTTCCATCCGCCAGCTGATGGCGGACGACGAGAACGTCCGCGTGATCAAGGGCGAGGTCCGCAACATCGACATCGACGGCCAGAACGTCACCGCGGATCTGGGTGGCAAGGAAGCCGTCATCGAGTACGACTCCCTGATCCTTGCCGCGGGCGCTGCACAGTCCTACTTCGGTAATGACCACTTCGCCGAGTTCGCGCCGGGCATGAAGTCCGTCGACGATGCCCTGGAGATCCGTGCCCGCGTCACCGGCGCCTTCGAGCGCGCCGAGATCACCACCGATCCGGAGGAGCGCCGCCGCCTGCTGAACTTCGTGGTCGTCGGTGCCGGCCCGACCGGTGTGGAGTTGGCTGGTCAGCTGGCTGAGATGGCGCACCGCACCCTCGCCAAGGAGTTCCGCGAGGTCGACACCAACGACGCCCGCATCATCCTCATCGACGGTGGCCCGCAGGTTCTTCCGCCATTCGGCAAGCGCCTGGGCCGCAAGGCTCGCCGCAAGCTTGAGGACCTTGGCGTTGAGGTCGTCCTGAACTCCCTGGTCACCAACGTGGACCGGGAGGGCGTGACCTACAAGAACATGAAGACGGACGAAGAGTCCTCGATCCCGAGCTACGCCAAGATCTGGTCCGCCGGTGTGGCCGCTTCCCCGCTGGGCAAGCACGTCGCCGACCAGGCTGGCGTGGAGTCTGACCGCGCGGGGCGCGTCATGGTCAACGAGGACCTGACCCTGGGCGAGCACAAGAACGTCTTCCTCATCGGCGACATGATCAACCTCAACGGCCTGCCGGGCGTGGCGCAGGTCGCCATGCAGGGTGGCCAGTACGCAGCAAAGACCATCATCGACGAGGTCGAGAACGGCACCAGCCCGGAGGCACGCGCCCCGTTCGACTACTTCGACAAGGGTTCCATGGCGATCGTCTCCCGCTTCAACGCTGTGGTGAAGATCAACAAGGCCGAGGTCTCCGGCTTCATCGGTTGGCTGATGTGGCTGGCCCTGCACCTGCTGTACCTGGTCGGCTTCCGCAACCGCGCGATCGCCGCGTTCAGCTGGGGCCTGAACTCCGTGTCCCGTCGCCGCTGGCAGCTGGTAGCTACCCGCCAGCAGCTGCACGCCCGTAACGCGCTGAACAAGCTGCGCAAGCTGGAGGATGAGAAGGGCATCCGCTCCCCCGAGGTGCGCGATAACCTCAAGTTCGGCGAGGGTCGCGACACCCCGGCTGACGCCGACTAGTTCCCGCACTGGCGCCCGAGGGCGCTAGAAAGCGCAATCCCCGGCCCCTCCTTCGTGGTGGGTGGCCGGGGATTTTTGCGTGGCTTTAACTCACTTATTCATCACGGCGGTCTTCAGCATGGTCAGGGCGAGCAGCTTGCCGGTCTCCTCATTGCGGTGCTCGACGCGCCACAGGTGGGAGGTCGACCCCAGGTGCTCGGCGGTCGCGGTGGAGACGATGACGTCGCCGGCCTTCGAAGGCCGCAGGAAGTCGGTGTTGTTGTTCGTTCCGACGACGATCGGGCCCGCGCCCGCGGCGACGAAGCTGGCCATGCTGGCTGCGGTCTCCCCCAGCGTGGCGTAGATGCCTCCGTTGGTGATCCCCCAAGGCTGCAGGTGAATCGGTTCCACCTCAAGGCGCAGGGTGAGGGAATGAGGTGCTACCTCGGTGTAGCGAACACCCAGCGTCTCTTCCAGCCCGTTGGTTGCGGTGATAATTCCATTAAGGGTGTCGAGCTCTTCGCCGGTGAGCTTACGCTGGCCGGCAGTGCTGCTGAGCTCCAGCATGGTCTTCACGTGTTCGTTCATGTCAATAGATTAACCACGAAGTGTCGGGGTAAACTGGGAAATCATGAGTAAACCTTCGGCACCGAATCTCTCCTCGAACCAGGCACCCGCAGGCGCACCAGATGGCGAGCTCGCCCAGATCGGCGTGATCGGCCTGGCGGTGATGGGGTCCAATATCGCCCGCAACTTCGCGAATCACGGCCACACCGTGGCGGTTTTCAACCGCACTTTCGCCCGCACCGAGGGCTTCATGGAGAACTTCGGCGAGCAGGGTTCTTTCATTCCAGCCGAGACCTTGGAGGCCTTCGTGGCTTCCCTCGAAAAGCCGCGCCGCGCGCTGATTATGGTGCAGGCCGGCCCCGCCACCGATGCCATGATCGAGCAGCTCGCTGATCTCATGGACCCGGGCGACATCATCATCGATGGTGGCAACGCCCTGTACACGGACACGATCCGCCGCGAGAAGGAGATCTCCGCACGTGGCCTGCACTTCGTCGGCACCGGTATCTCCGGTGGCGAGGAGGGCGCCCTGAACGGCCCAGCGATCATGCCGGGCGGCACCGCCGAGGCCTACGAGTCCCTGGGCCCGCTGCTGGAGTCCATTTCCGCGAAGGTTGATGGCGAGCCGTGCTGCGCGCACATTGGCCCGGACGGCGCCGGCCACTTCGTCAAAATGGTCCACAACGGTATCGAGTACGCGGACATGCAGGTCATCGGCGAGGCTTACCACCTGCTGCGCTACGGGGCGGGGCTGAGCCCGAAGGAGATCTCCGAGGTTTTCCGCGAGTGGAACACCGGCGAGCTGGAGTCCTACCTCGTGGAGATCACCGCGGAGGTCCTGGCGCAGGTCGATGCCGAAACCGGCAAGCCGCTGGTGGACATCATCGTGGACGCTGCCGGCCAGAAGGGCACGGGCCGCTGGACCGTGAAGTCCGCCTGCGACCTGGGCATCCCGGTCACCGGTATCGGTGAGGCGGTGTTTGCCCGCGCGCTCTCCTCTGATGGCCCTGCCCGCCAGGCCGCCCAGGGCAAGCTCGCTTCCGGTGAGCTGGCTGCCCCAGTAGACGCCGCCCAGCGTGCGGACTTCATCGAGGACGTCCGTCGCGCGCTTTACGCGTCGAAGATGGTCGCCTATGCCCAGGGCTTCGACCAGATCCTCGCGGGTTCGGAAGAATACGGTTGGGACGTCGATCCCCGGGACCTGGCCCGCATCTGGCGTGGTGGCTGCATTATCCGTGCCCGTTTCCTCAACCGCATCGTCGATGCCTATGAGGCTGACCCGCAGCTGCCGTCCCTGCTGCTGGATGAGTACTTCCTGGAGCAGATGTCTGGTCTGGTGGACTCGTGGCGCCGCGTCGTCGGGACCGCGACCACCCAGGGGCACCCGGTTCCGGTGTTTGCCTCCTCGCTCTCCTACTACGACTCCCTGCGCGCCCAGCGCCTGCCGGCCGCGCTGATTCAGGGCCAGCGAGACTTCTTCGGCGCCCACACCTACGGCCGCGTGGACAAGCCTGGCGCCTTCCACACCCTCTGGTCCGGCGACCGCAGCGAGGTCGAGGCTTAAGTGCCGTCGCCTGACCCCGAGCCGCCGTCTTCCCAGCCCGAGTTTCGATCGCTCGGGCTACCAGTAGCGCTCGCCCAGTCCCTGCAGCGCGCGGGGCTGCGTGAAGCCTTTCCCATTCAGGCCAGCGTGATCCCCTCCGCCGTTGAGGGCAAGGACGTGCTGGCCAGCGCTCCGACCGGCTCGGGTAAAACGCTCGCCTTCGGGCTTCCCATGCTGGCTCGGTTGAGTTCCGGGGATTTGCCGCGCGCGACGCGGCCGGGCAATCCGCGTGGTGTGGTGCTCTGCCCCACCCGCGAGCTCGCGGAGCAGGTGTTCAAGAACCTGGATCCGCATGCCGCTGCACTGGGGCTGCGCGCGCTGGTCCTGGTGGGTGGCGTCAAGGTGCGCGCCAATCTCACTTCCCTGGCCCGCACGGTGGACATTGTCGTGGCCACCCCGGGGCGGTTGAACGACCTCATTAAACGCCGTGCGATCTCCCTGGAGCACTGCGCCGTCACGGTCGTGGACGAAGCCGATCACATGGCCGACCTTGGATTCCTTCCCCAGGTGCAGGCAATCCTCGAACGCACTCCGCAAGGCAGCCAGCGGCTGCTCTTCTCCGCGACCTTAGACGGCGAGGTGGCGGCCCTGGCTGAGGGCTGGACCCGTAACCCGGTTCGCATCGAAGCTTCCGGCGCACGCCCGCACTCGACGGCAGCGCCAGCCCCCGTCGCCGGTGCAGGACACCAGGCTGAGGCAAAAGCACGAGCCGCGGGTGCTCGCCCAACTCCACGCGCAGCCAAGGACGAGGGCTCTCCGGTGGAGTTCCTCCTCAGCGAAGTCGCCGATAACGGCCAGCGTCAGGCGGCGGTCCGCGCGATCGCACGCAAGGTGCCCCGCGTGATTCTTTTCGTGCGCACCACCCACTCGGTCACGCGCTGGGCGAAGTACCTCTCGGCGGGCGGGGTTAAGGTCGCTGCCCTGCATGGCAACCGTGGCCATCAGTCCCGCCAGCGGGCGCTCGCGGACTTCCGGGAAGGCAAGGTGCGCGTGCTCGTCGCCACCGACATCGCCGCACGGGGCATCGATGTGCCGGGAGTGCGCGCCGTCGTGCACATCGACCCGCCGCGCGATCCCAAGGCGCTCGTGCACCGCTCGGGTCGAACCGGCCGCGCGGGCGCGTCCGGCACGGTCGCCCTGCTTGCCTTCCCCGACCAGGTCCGCGAAGTTTCGGCCATGATGCGGGCCGCTAACCTGGGCTACGAGAAGGTCGAGCCCACTACGCTCGTCCGCCGGATCCTCCGTGAATAACCACCACCGCTCCGGTCCGCCGGGGCACGCACAACCCACCACTCACTCACCCTCACCAAGGACAATTCCTCAAGAATATGGACATACTGCTGAGCATCCTCGGCCTCGCGGGCTTCATTGCACTGACCGCGGGCACCGGGCTGTTCGTCGGGATCGAGTTCGCCATCACCGGTCTCGAAAGATCGACCATCGACCAACACGTTAAGGAAAAGAACGACGGTCCGGCACGCCTGATCCAAAAGGCTCACGGCGAGCTCTCGCTGCTGCTTTCCGGAGCCCAGCTGGGCATCACGATCACGACCCTGGCAACTGGCTTCCTCGCCGAACCGATCCTGGCGAAGTTCTTCACCCCGGTTCTGGATCTGTTCGGCATCCCGCACTCCGCCTCGATGGCGATCGCGCTGACCCTCGCCGTCATCCTGGCCACTGCTCTCTCCATGATCTTCGGCGAACTGGTGCCGAAGAACCTGGCGATCACCGACCCGATCAGGGTCGCGCGCTTCACCATCCGCCCGGTGTGGGCCTTCAACCAATTCTTCCGCGGCTTCATCTCCTGGCTCAACAACATGGCGAACTTCGTTCTGCACCGATTCGGCATCGAACCGGCCGATGAGCTCGCGAGCGCGCGTAGCCCGAAGGAGCTGGCCGCCATCGTGAAGTCCTCCGCCGGCACCGGCCAGTTCACGCAGGCCAAAGCGCAGATCTTGGACCGTTCCCTGCGCTTCCGCGATATTTCCGCCGACGACATCATGACGCCGCGATCCACCGTCGAATCGCTGGATGAGGAGGACACCGCCGACAAGTTGATCCTGCTGGCCATGGAGACCGGCCACTCCCGCTTCCCCGTCACCCGCGGCGATTTGGACGACACGATCGGCGTCGTCCACGTCAAGGACGCGGTGGCGCTGCAACCAGAGCGGCTGGCGACGACCACCGTCAAACGCCTCGCCCGCCCCGTCCCCACCGTCCCCGAAAGCCTGGGTGGGGAGGCCGTCCTGCAGAGCGTTCGTTCCGCCGGTTCGCAGCTGATTCTCGTCGCGGACGAGTACGGCGGCACCTCCGGCATCATCACCATCGAGGACGTCGTCGAGGAAATCGTCGGCGAGGTCTGGGATGAGTACGACGATAAGGACGAGGACGCCGAGGTCCGCCGAACCGGGCAGATGTGGGAGATGTCCGGCCTGGTTCGTACCGACGAGATCTTCGAGGAGGTCGGCTACACCGCCCCGGACGGCCCCTACGAGACCCTTGGTGGGCTCGTGATGTCCGCCCTGGGCAGGGTGCCGGTGGAGGGCGACCAGGTGGTCCTCCCCCGCTCCGAGCGGGAACTCCGGGACTCCTTCGAGAGCGGGCTGAACAACCGCTGGTTGGCGCGCGTGGTGTCGATGGATAAGCACCGCGTCGATCGGGTGATCCTGAGCCCGATCACCGGGGAGCAGGCCGCTGAGTACATCGACGAGGAGGGTGAAAACTAATGGGTGATTTGTGGGGCATTCTTCTTGCCGCTTTTCTGATCCTGGTCAACGCCTTCTTCGTGGCGGTGGAGTTCGCGCTGATCTCCTCCCGTAAGGACCGCCTGGACTCGATGATCGCCTCGGGTAACCAGCGGGCGAAGAAGGTCCGCTACGCCGTCGAGCATCTGACCATCATGCTGGCGGGCGCGCAGTTCGGTATCACCATCGCCTCCGTCCTTTTGGGCATGATCGGTGAGCCTGCGATCGCCCACCTCATCAAGGCCCCGCTGGCTGCTTTGGGCCTGCCGGAGAGTTTCGTTCACCCGATTGGCTTTACTATCGCGCTACTGCTGATCACCATGCTGCACATCGTGCTGGGCGAGATGGTGCCGAAGAATATCGCGCTCGCCGGCCCAGAGACGGTCGGTACGTACCTGGTCTTGCCGCACCTGGCGTTCGTCAAGGTGACGCACCCGATCATGGTCGTGCTGAACTGGATGGCACGCACCGTGCTGCACGCGGTCGGTGTCGAGCAGAAGGACGAGCTGGACTCCACCGTCTCGCCACACGAGTTGGCGAACATGATCGCGGAGTCCCGGTCCGAGGGTCTGATCGCGGCCGACGAGGCGGACCGCATCTCCAACGCCCTGGCTAGTTCCCGCCGCGCGATGGGCGAGGTACTCATCCCCCGTGAGGACGTCTACGCCCTGCCCTTCGGGGCCTCCGGGCCGACGGTCATGGAGGTGCACCGCGCGGTGGTGGAGACGGGCTTCTCCCGCTTCCCTGTTGCCGATTCGAACGGCACCTGGTTGGGTTACGTGCACGTTAAGGACGCGCTGGACGATTTCCTCGCCGACCGCGATGTCGCCGTCCCCATCCGCCCGTTGATCACCGTGACGAGCACCCAGAACTTCGACCTGGCGATGCGCGCGATGCGCGTGAACTCCTCGCACGTGGCCGCGGTCGTGGAGAATGGGCGCACCATCGGGCTGGTGATGCTGGAGGACATCATTGAGGAGCTCGTGGGCACCGTCCGCGACTGGACCCACGACTAGAGGCACTAGATTCCCAAAGAGAAGAGGAGGCAGCGAAGGGCTGCATGGCTACTGATACGCAGCTATCCCCCGCCCGCCCGGCCGAGCGTGTCCTGGGGTGGGATGCGTGGCAGGCCCGCGAGGCTGCCCACATTCAGCGGGTGGAGTCGCTGACTGCAGCACACCAAGAGCGCCGCAAGCAGGGTGAGCGCCACCCGGTGTGGGACTTCCTCTTCAGCTACTACCCGGTGACCCCTGGGAAGCTGAAGAAGTGGCACCCGGGGCTGGGAACGGCACTGGAGATCCGCCCGGACGACTCGATGGAGGGCTTGCCGCAGGTGAAGGATTTCTACCACCGCATTGGGGATACCTGGCGGCTGGATTCGGCGGCCTTCCTGGCACGCCGGGGCGAGACTGCCCGGTTCATTCGGCGGCTGCTCGCTGCGACGGCTGCCCGGCCCCCGGTCTTAAGCTGCTTCGGGCTGCACGAATGGGCGATGGTTTACCGGGATGCCCCGCGACACCCGGAGCCACTCCGGCTGGGCGCGGCTGGCACCAACGAAGTGGTGGAGTCCCACGAGCTGAAGTGCACGCACTTCGACGCCTTCCGGTTCTTCACTTCTTCTTCTGCACCGATGAATGCGAATCAGCTCACCCGGGAGGGCCAGGAGCTCTTTGAGCAGCCGGGCTGCCTGCACGCGGGCATGGATCTGTATAAGTGGGCGACCAAGCTGGGCCCGGTGGTGCCGGGCGAGCTGTGGGTGGATTGCTTCGAGCTGGCTCGGGACTTCCGACAGCTGGACATGGAGGCCAGCCCCTATGACCTGCGGGAATGGGGTTTCGATCCGGTGCGCATCGAGACCGCCGAAGGTAAGGCGGAATATGTCTGCCGCCAGCGGGAACTGACCAGCCGTGCCCAGGAACTGCGCACCCAGTTGCTGGAGCTCCTGGATCTGCTGCTCAGCCACGAGGAATACCCCCGGCAGTCACAGCAAGACGCGCCGGGCACGTGATCCAGGGTCGAGGTGCACCGGGCTGCACTAAACTGAAGGTTCGAACACGATTTTTGGAGGGTCGATGGCGCGTCACGCGAATGGTGAGAATAACTTCAAGGTCGCCGGGTGGGTCTGGGCCGTGTTGATCGCGGTCGTACTGGTCACCGCACTGATCATCGGTTGGTCAGCGGTGTCGAAGAATAACCAGGAGACCGTGGCCGCCGAGGAGTGCGCGGAGGGCGACTACGAGCTGAGCGTCTGGACCGCGCCCAAGGCCAAGGCGGCAGCCGAGGAGCTCGCCAGCGCGTATAACGACGCCGACCGGGTCGTCGCCGATCACTGCGTCACCGCCGCCGTCTCCGAGGTTGCGGATCGCGACGGCCTGTCCAAGCTGGACTCTGAGGTCCCTGCAGCGTGGGTTCCGGAGGACGCCGCGGCAGTCCTGCCTGCCGCGAAGGATCACGGCGTGCGGGCGGCTGGTAGCAAGGCCCCAACCGTGGGCGAGCCGGCGCGTCCGGTGCTCCGCCTTGAGGCCGGCGACCGAGTGCCGGAGCTTGGCCAGCGTGCGGCCTCGGACTTCATCAGCTTCGCGGTTGAGGAGCAGAAGCTGCCGACCACCGAGGTTGCCGCGCTGACCGGCGGCAAGGGCGACGGCGCTAAGGACGCGAAGAGCGGCGAGGACGCAAAGACTAAGGACTCCAAGAAGGGCGAGGACAAGGCGAAGAAGCCAGCGCTGGCTCGTGGCACGGACGTCACCTTCCTGTTGGATACCTCCGACGCGATGGGTGTCGTCGAAGGCGATGCGCGCCGTCTCGACGTGGTGCGTGGTGCGCTGCACTCCGCTTTCCAGCGGGTCGGTGAGAACGAGGGGGCGGTGAGCCTGTGGAACTACTCTTCCCAGCTCTCCCCCGGGGCACGTACTCCCTACCGCGTGAACGTTGATCTTTCGGTCCGCGATGGTGGCGCGGCCGCTGGTGCGGTGCTGGACCAGCTGAATGTGGGCGGCGGCAACCACGCGAACGTTTCCATTTCGGCCGCACACAAGGCGGCGGTGGATTCCGCTGCGGCGGCGGGCGCGGAGAAGCCAGCGGGCCGCATGGTCGTGGTGCTGGCCGGTAAGAATCAGGACGAGCTCTCCGTCGAGCAGCTGAAGGCCCAGCTGGCTGCGGCGAACCCGCAGGTGCGGGTGGACATCGTGGGTATCGGTGGCGATGTTTCCGCAGATGAGCTCACGCAGATCGCGGAGGCGACGGGCGGAAAGTTCTACCCCGCCCGCGACGCGAAGGCCGTGGACGGGGTACTCAAGGATATTCTTTAAGCCCCGCTGCGGTCAGGGGGCAGCGAGGCTGAAAAGTTTCTCGAAAGGCTGTGTCCTAGGCCAGGCGACGACGGCGGCGACGCTCGGCGAGCTCGTCGATCGCCGGGTCCTGGGAAATCTTCTCCGATGGGAAGCTCGTGATGTCGCCGCTGAGCTCCTTCATCAGGCCCGGAACGGCGATGCCGAACACGCCCTGACCACCGTTGAGGAGGTCGATGACCTCCTCGGAGGAACGGCACTCGTAGACGGTCGTGCCGTCGGAGACGAGGGTCAGGCCGGCGAGGTCATCCACGCCGAGGTTCTCCAGCTTGCTGACTGCCTTGCGGATGTTCTGCAGGGAGATGCCGGTGTCCAGCAGTCCCTTGACGATCTTCAGCACGAGGATGTCGCGGAAGGAGTACAGGCGCTGGGAACCGGAGCCGGAGGCGTTGCGGATGGAGGGCTTTACCAGGTCGGTGCGAGCCCAGTAGTCGAGCTGACGGTAAGTAATACCTGCGACCTGGCATGCGATGGGCACGCGGTAGCCCACCTCATAGTCTGGCCCGTGCACATCGAAGAGTGCATCCTGCTGGCCTTCGTTCGTACCCATTCGCTTCTCCTGACCGTGGCCGCTTATGCGGTCCCTCTTGCTAGTTAAAGAATAGCCGGGTCGGCGGACACGTCAACCGCAAACCCTTAAGTTCAAGTTCAAGGTTAACATTAACATCCACAACAAACGACACATGTGTAACAACACGCGTGTCAGATAACTTTTGAGGACACCCCGGATTCACCGTCGACCAAAAACTAAGGCCCGCGCCCCTCCCCTGTGCGGGAGGTAGGCGCGGGCCCAAAAGCTCTAAAGAATCTAGTCGAGGTTGCCCTTCACGATAGCGGCGTTGAGGGAGAGCAACAGCGCAGAGACTTCGCGAGCTGTTTCCGCGGAGCGCTGACGCGCGTTTTCGTCACGAGCGTGCTTCAGCGGATCGGAGACGCGGGAGACCAGGTCGAGCTGACGGTGCGCGATGGTCATCATGGCCTTGAGGTGGCGGCCATCGAGGCCGAACTCGCTGAGCCGGTCTGCCAGCTGCACGATCGTGATGTCGTCCACGCTGAAGAAACCGGACTGGTCGGCCATGACAAGCCCCAGGCGGATCAGGCTGCCGGTGAAGGAATCCTCCACGCCAGCACGCGCCGTCAGATCCGCGCGCGTCAGGCGGCGCGGCTCCGAGGAACGGAACTGCTCCGCGGACATCGCACCGGCGATCTGACGCTTGGCGTACACCGGGGTGACCTTCCCGGCGTCCATCGCATCAAGCTGTTCCTTGATGACCTTCAGCGGCAGGTAGTTATCGCGCTGGTGGGTCAGGATGTAGCGCAGGCGCTGGATGTCCTCCGGGGAGAAACGGCGGTAGCCGGACTGGCTACGGCGCGGGGTGATGAGCCCCTCGGATTCCAGGAAGCGGATCTTGGAGACCGTCACGTCCGGGAAGTCCGGCTTCAGCTGCTTCAGCACATCGCCGATGGAGGCGGTGGGAAGCACCTTCTCCCCGGTCTGCGCCGGGTTCTGCTCGAGCAGCTTCTTCGCTGCGTTACCTTCTTGTGCCGCCACGGGTTTTAGCTTTCCTTCCCGCCGTTCAGGAACACGAGGCGGAACTTGCCGATCTGGATCTCGTCACCGTTGGACAGGACCGCGGAGTTCTTCGGCTCGCGGTTGACGTAGGTGCCGTTCAGGGAGCCGACATCCACGACCTCGTAGTCCGCACCGTTACGGCGGAACTCAGCGTGGCGACGGGAGACGGTGACGTCGTCCAAGAAGATGTCGCTGTCCGGGTGACGGCCAGCGGCGGTGGTCTCCTGATCGAGGAGGAAGCGGGAACCGGCGTTCGGGCCACGCTTCACCACGAGAAGGGCGGAGCCCTCCGGCAACCCCTCGACACCGGAAGGAGATGCGTCGGCCTGGGCGCCGGACTCCATCTCCTTCAGGAGGTCCGCGCGAAACACCGATGTGGTCTCGACAGATGCCTCCGGCTTACCGGTGTTCTGGCTCATAGTGAGATCCTCTCTGGAACGTATTTGGCTAACGACAACACAATACTACCCCGCAAGCGATGGAGAGTCACCGCGGTTGTTTTCACAAGTTCATAACTATCGGAACATCTGCGCAACAGAGCCGATCAACGAGCCGCCACCGCTGGAGAGCGGATTGTCGTTGACCATATAAGTCCAGGTCGCGGACGGCTTGTGGAGGCCGAGGCCATCCAGATCCACGCCTTCGCTGGTGAATTCCGCCTCGGCAAAGGTGTCCTCCGCCTTGTTCACCGCACGGGCTGCCAAGTCGCCGAACGCGGCGATGGACATGCGGTGGAACTCGTCGATGGGCGACTCCCGGGCGATGGCGCGCAGGTGGATGGACTCCCGGATGTCGTCCAGGTAGGCCAGGTGTTCGCTCCACTCCAGGTCCAGGTGGAAGAGCATGATCGCGCGGGCCGATTGCTCCAGCACGGCCTGCTCGATGCCCTGCCCCTGCAGGCTGGCGGCCTTCTTTGGCTGTGCTTCGGCGAGCTCCTGCCAGGCGGCGTCCGTATCCAGCAGCTTCTGACGGCGGGCGTCGATGATGTCCCGCTGGTCCTTGATGAGCTTGTTGTACTTCCAGGTCGTGGCGTGGATGTCCAGCATCTGGCCTTCGGTTACGCGCTGGCAGTGGTCGACGAAGTTCGCGACCTTCTTCTGATTCAGGCGACCGCTCGCATCCGGCTGGGCTTCCAAGCTCTCCCCGGCACCACCGGTTTCCACGACGTCGTCCTGCAAGGAGACGAAGAAGACGGAGCTTCCGGGGTCGCCCTGGCGGCCCGCGCGACCGCGCAGCTGGTTATCCAGGCGCTGGGAGCGGAAGCGCCCAACACCGACCACGTGCAGTCCCCCGGCCTCGAAGGCGGCGTCGCGGGCGGATTCGTCCTTGCCACCGAGCTTGATGTCCGTACCGCGGCCAGCCATCTGAGTGGAGACGGTGACGTGGCCGGGGCGTCCTGCTTCGGCGACGACGGCGGCCTCGGCCTCGTGGTTCTTCGCGTTCAGGATCGAGCTCTCCACGCCGCGGGCCGCAAGCGCCTCGGCGATGCGCTCGGAGGCGGCGACATCCTGGGTACCGATGAGCTGCGGCTGGCCGGTCTCCTGGACCGCGAGGATGTGCTCGATGACGGCGGCGTCGCGCTCCTCATCGGTGGCGTAGATGCGGTCGGCCTCATCGAAGCGCTTGGTCGGCACGTTCGGGTCGATGACCGAGACCTGCAGGCCGTAGAACTGGCGCAGCTGGTCCCCGGCCGCCAGCGCCGTGCCGGTCATGCCGCAGACGGTCGGGTACAGGCCGATCAGGGCCTGAATGGTGATCTGATCCAGGATGCGGCCGCCGTCGGTGACGCGCAGCCCCTCCTTGGCCTCCACCGCGGCCTGCAGACCATCCGGCCAGCGTTGCAGGTCGGCGATGCGCCCGCGGGAGCCGTCGATGAGGGCGACGGAGCCGTCCTTGACGATGTAGTGGACGTCCCGGATGAGCAGGTGCTCGGCGTGCAGGGCGACGTTGACCTGGACGAGCGTCTGACCGGCGTCCTCGCCGTCCTTACCCTCCGAGTACAGGGAGTCGATGCCGAGGGCGTCCTCGACGAACTTCGACCCCTTATCCGTGAGGAAGACGTTGCGGCGGTCCGGGGAGATTGTGAAGTGCTCGTTTTCCTCCATCCGCTGGACCAGCTGGGTGATCTGGCCGGCCGGGGCGGTGCCGGGCTCGCTGCCCGCCAGGACGAGTGGGACGAGGGCCTCGTCGACGAGCACGGAGTCCGCCTCGTCAATAACGGCGACGTCCGCGGGGGTGCGGACGACCTCGGCGCGCTCGGTGGCCAGGTGGTCGCGGAGGACGTCGAAGCCGAGCTCGTTGATCGCGCCGAAGACGATGTCCCGCTGGTAGATCTCGCGACGTTCGTCGGAGGTCAGTTCCTCCTGGATGGCGCCGTGGGTGAGCCCGAAGAAGTCGAACATCGGGCCCATCCATTCGTCGTCGCGGGCGGCGAGGAAGCCGTTGACGGTGATGACGTGGACGCGCTTGCCCTGCAGGGCATAGCCGATGGTGGCCATCGCGCCGGTCAGGGTTTTACCCTCGCCGGTGGCCATTTCGGCGACGTCCCCGTTGAGCAGGGCGAGGGTGCCCTGGAGCTGGACGTCGAAGGGGGCGATGCCGAGGGTGCGGCGAGTGACCTCGCGGAGGACGGCGAGCAGCTGCGGGACGTCCGTGATGCGTCCCTTCTCGCCCTCCGGTGCCTTGACGACCGCGTCTGCTGCGGCGGCGCGGAGCTCGTCGTCGGTGGCGCCGGTGTAGCGCTCGGGGTTGGCCTGTGCGACGACCGCCCGGGACTTCTTCTGATTCTTCTTCGGCGACGTGCCCATCGCACGCCAGAACCAGTCAAATGCAGCCATGTGCTCTTCTACAACCTCGTGTCGGATCGACGCTTGTTAATGCTCCGTCCACTTTACCGGGCAGTCCGGACATGCCCGCCCAAAGTGGGGCACCTTGCTGTTCAGGGGTGGTCCAGCACCTATGCTTGAAGGCTATGAGCGAGATCACTTTTATCCCCACGGCAGACTTGGTTGACATCATCGGCGCGGAGTCGCGGTCCTGCGATACGCAGTTCCAGGACCTCGGCGGCAAGGTCGAGTTCTGCGGCCGCATCACCACGGTGTCCTGCTTCCAGGACAATGCGTTGCTGAAGTCCATCCTCAGCGAGCCGAACCCGGGCGGGGTGCTGGTCATTGACGGCCAGGAGTCTCTACACACCGCACTGGTGGGCGACATCATCGCCGGCCTGGGTCAGAAGAACGGCTGGGCGGGCGTGATCGTGAACGCCGCGATCCGCGATAGCAAGGCCATCGGCGAGATGGACTTCGGTTGCAAGGCGCTGGGCACCAACCCGCGCAAGTCCACGAAGACGGGTGCGGGCGAGAAGGATGTTGTGCTGCGTTTCGGTGGCGTGGAGTTCAACCCGGGCGAGTACGTGTACGCGGACTCGGACGGCATCATCGTCACGGAATCCCCGGTTGACCCGCAGTAATGCCCACTGGCGGGGCT
>DWUR01000066.1 GCA_019120635.1 Candidatus Corynebacterium intestinavium
CCATCACCTCCCTGTCCCTGAGTTTCACGCTGCTTTCCGCTGCCCCCATGAGCGCCGCTGCGCCGGTCAAGAAGTCGGTGCGGGTCAATCACCAGTGCGTTGAGCGCAGGGGGTGGATCTCTAACGGTTCCGGGTTGACGCTCTCCCCGGATAATGTCGCCGTCGAGTACCCGGAGACCGTGCTCCCGGGCCAGACCTTCACCGTGAAGGTCCAGCCGGGCGGAATGCGCACCGGCGGAAAGGACACGGGGCGGATGAAGTACGATATCGCGCTGCCGCAGGAGGTGAAGATCAGCAACCTGCGCCTCGATGGGGGCGCAACTGGGTTGAATGCCAACCCGGCAGCCGTCGTGCAACGCGTTGACGCCTCGGGCAAGCCCAATGCCAATGGCGCTTTCGCCCGCATCTGGGACGGCGCGAACTCGGTGAATAATGGCGGGAACGAGAACGACCAATGGTACAACCTCGGCTTCGTGAGTGTTCCTCGCGCGGGCCTGGCGGTGGACAGGAACAAGCCCTTCCGCCTGCCACGCATCGCCTTCGACGTCACCGCCCCGACCACAGTCGGCTCAAAGATCGTGACCGGCCTGCGAGCGGCAGGCACCGGCGCGGGTCCCGCCAGCAAGGAGAACCGGGACAACACCCTCTCCATGCTCGCCCGTGCCAACGTAACCGACGCGGTCTACTGCACCGCGGATGCCGCCGGCAAGACGCTCACCAGCACCACGGTGGCCCTGCGCGATACCCAGACCGAGTTCGACGAGACCTCCACCGACCTTGAGGTCACCAACGGCGAAGGGGAGGTCACCCTGAAGGCCCTCGTCAAGGGCACGGATGGCCAGCCCATCACCGAGGGCAAGGTCGAATTCGACCTGGGCGACGGTCAGCGCCGCACCGTGGACGTTCGCGATGGCGTTGCGGAGCTGCGCTACACCTACGCCGAGCTGGCGGACCGCGAGTCCGTCAAGCACAAGGTTGTGGCCCGCTACCTGGGCGTCGAGGGGCGCACGGGAGCTTCGGAGGCAACAACGACGGTGACGGTCAACCCGAAGCCGCGCACCCCGCTGAAGGCCACCGTCGACCTCACCGGCGAGGTCGACGCTACTGCCCCTGCAGATGGCAAACTGCCGCTGAGCCTGCGCGCGGCTGTCGGCGCTGAGCTGGCTGATCCGGCAACGGACCCGGACGCTGACACCACCCTCGAGGACGGCGTAGAAGTCGTCTTCTTCAACGGTGATGAGGAAATCGGCCGCGCGAAGACCGTCAACGGTGTGGCGGAACTGCAGAGCACCGTGGCGGATGAGCCGGCCACGCTGCAGCTGCGCGCCGTCGTCGAGGACTTCGAGAATGACACCCAGGAGGTCTCCGGCGCTGAGGACACACTTGAGCTGAAGGTCGCTCCGGTGGCGAAGACCACCCTGCAGCTGGGCGCTGTCGAGCCGGCCCTGGTTGGCGAGAAGCGGACGCTGAGCGCTCGCTACGAGGTTTCCGCGGGTTCCCCGGAGGGCGCCGAGGTGATTTTCCGTGCCAATGGGATTCGCGTGGGCACCGCGCAGACCGACGCTGAGGGCAACGCGAGCGTGGAGCACGTCTTTGAGCAGGCTGGCCTGCAGAAGATCACCGCCGAGGTTCGCGAGCGCGAGGTGGACGGCCGGGTCTTCAGCAAGGCTGTGGCAGAGGCCGTCACCTTTGAGGTTCTGACCGCCAAGGAGGTGGAGACCGGAACCACGCTGACCCGGGAGGATGTCTCGGTCGACCTGGATGCCACCCCGCTGACCGGCGATGCCGTGGCGTTCACCGCGAAGGTGACCGTCGAAGGCGAGGAGAAGATCACTGAGGGGGCGACGGTCTCCTTCTTCGACGGTGAAAAGTTCCTGGGCACCGCGCCGGTCGACCCGGCTACTGGGGAGGTTCGCTTCGAGTACCGCTTCCCGACGCGCGGCGAGCACCAGGTGCGCGCCGTCTTCGGTGGCCAGGAGCTCGTTAACGACGAGGGCGTGGTCACGGCCGTGCTGAAGCCTTCCACCTCCGAGGCGCTCACCGTTGAGGTCAAGGCCCACGAGATCGAGGTTGAGGACACCCCTGGCGCCGGTGACGGCAACGGCGGTGACAACGGCGGTAATCAGAACCAGGGCGGTTCGGTCGGCTCCGACATGGGCTCGGCGGAGGATTCTATCCTGCGCAAGCTGCTGATTGCGATGGGTGCGATCGGCGTGATCAGTGCAGTGATCGCTGCGGTGATGAACGTCCTTCACCAGCGCTAAAACGCCTAGCGTGAACCCAGGGTGCGGACCGACGCACTCTGGGTTTTTCTTTGCCTAGAGTCGTTTGGCACCACCGAGCTGCCCAGGCCGGCCCGGAGGGCAAGCACAGCAGGCTGGTGCCACACCCGGGCACGAAAAGACCCCCGGGGTGGAAACACACCCATACTGGGCGCTTTTGCCTGCTGCATTGATTAGCATCATGAGCTTATGAGCTCATCTTCTTCTCAGGTGTCTGTTACGCGCCGCCGCCTCACCACCACCGGCGCATTCGCCCTGGCGGTAGCCACCGCCGCGACGCTGGCCACCGCTCCCGCCTCCGCCGCGCCTCGGCCGGTGCAGGACTACAAGGGTTTCATTGTCTCGCCGGCGCGCACCCAGATCAGCTTCACCTACTCCCCCACCGGTTTCGTCGCGGGCACCCGCAATCAGCACGAGGCACGCCCCGGGCTGTCCATCGTCAAGCTCTACATCGCGGACTACGTGTTCAAGCACGGCACGCCCGCCGATAAGGCCCGCGCCTCCGAGATGATCCGCACCTCCAGCGACGCGATCGCCTCCCAGCTCTACCGCAAGTACCCGCAGTCCATCTCCGCGACCGCGCGGACTTACGGCCTGCGCAACACCCACTCCAACGCGCACTGGGGGTACGCCCGCACCTCCTCCTACGACTCCATGAAATTCGTGGAGACCAAGAAGCGGCGCAACTACAACGACCCGGTGCTCGTCGCGATGCGGCAGGCCACCCCACGCGCCGCGGACGGCTACGCCCAGGACTACGGCACCGCCGTCCTGCCGGGTGCGGTGGGCACGAAGTGGGGATGGTCCGACGACCGCCGCAGCGTCCACGCCTCCGTGAGCTACGGGCGGGACTTCACCGTCTCCGCGAATACCTGGGGAAACAAGCACGCACTGACCAACGACGTCCGCGGCGCCTTCCGCGGCACCATGGGCGCACCCGGGCGTCCGGCACCAGGGCGACAACTCACCCCGGTGCAGCAGGCCGCGACCAATTGGGCCAATGATATGGAACGGGCCGCCCTCAACGCGCCAGGCTCGTCGGTCAATGAGCGGGCCATCCGCGATGCCCGGCGCGGGCTGGACCCGTGGATCATGCGGCTGCCCTAACGCCACATCAGCTCTAGCCCCGCACGAGCTCGAGCCCCGCACCAGCCCCACCACCGGCCCCACCACCAGAGGTCGCTTCCCACTAGATGAACACCCCCGCCCGGGCAATGGAACTGACATGTGTTCTGTTTCACGCTAAACTGAGCTACATGATTTCCCCTCACCCGCGCAGCGGTGGCGCCATTCTCCTTATTAGCCGCGGCGGGGCCTAGTAGGTAGACACACCAGAACCGACCGGCTCCCCGTCGCGGGGTTTTTGCATGCCGGTCGGTTTTTCATTGCCACAGCACGACACCAACAAAACTTAGGGAAGAAAACATGAGCAACACCGACTCCTTCATCTCCGCACCAGCCCAGATCCAGACCCCCAACGGGGAAATCCCGGCCGACCAGCCGGCCTGGAACAAGCAGCGCAACTCCCAGATGCCGAACCGCCGCTACCTGCCCTTCTTCGAGGAAGTCGACCACATCACCCTGCCGGACCGCACCTGGCCGGATAAGGTCATCGACCGCGCCCCACAGTGGTGTGCTGTCGACCTGCGCGACGGTAACCAGGCCCTGATCGACCCCATGAGCCCCGAGCGCAAGCGCCGCATGTTCGACATGCTGGTGGAGATGGGTTACAAGGAGATCGAGGTCGGCTTCCCCTCCGCATCCCAGACGGACTACGACTTCGTCCGCGAGATCATCGAAGAAAACAAGATCCCGGATGACGTCACCATCCAGGTCCTGGTCCAGGCGCGCGAACACCTGATCCGCCGCACCTTCGAGGCCTGCGCCGG
>DWUR01000067.1 GCA_019120635.1 Candidatus Corynebacterium intestinavium
TGTTTACGAACCTGACGCTGTGGATCGGCGCGTTCGTGCTGGTCGTCATTTTCCGCGTCGAGGTGGACACCGAGAACCTGGGCAAGGCCGCCCGCCGCGTGAGTGTCAGCCAGGCCTTCTGGGGCCGCTTCCTACTGCTCTCTGCCTTCGTGGTGGGTCAGGCCCTGATCGTGTCTATCGGTAACCTGCTGATCGGCGTGCAGACCATCAGCCCCACGCTGTACACGCTCACGAATGTGCTGGTCGGGCTGGGATACCTCGGGGTGATCTACGGGCTTGTCTCCGCGCTGGGGCACATCGGCCGTGGCCTGGCGGTGGGTATGGCCTTCATCCAGATCCCGGGCGCGTCCGGGCTCTATCCCATCGAGATGACGCCCGACTTCTTCAAGATCGTGCACCCCTTGCTGCCGATGACCTACGGCATCGACGCCGCCCGCGAAACCATCGGCGGCTTCTACGGCTCCCACTACTGGCAGGCGCTCGGGATGCTGGGGTTGATGTCCCTGGTCTTCCTGTTCGTGGGCATGGTCGCCCGACGACGCCTGTCGCACGTGAACCTGATCCTGAACCAGCAGCTCGCCCGTTCCGGCCTGCTGGTCTCCGACAAGGTTCAGGTGGTCGGTTCCGGCTACCGGATGGCGGACGTCATCCACGCGCTGAACAACCACGAGCAATTCAACGAATTCACCGAGGAGCGCACGGCCAAGGTGCTGCGGGACACCCCGAAGCAGATCGGCCGGACGGCCATCATCGGGCTGATCGGACTCGCGGTGCTGGGCGTGGTCAACGCCGTCTTGGACACCGAGCGTGCCTTGATCTTCGCGATTGGCATCGCCTGGGCTCTGCTGATCATCTTCATCATCGGCGCGCGGGAGTACACCGGCCAGAGCTACCTGCACGCCCAGGAGCTGGGCGACCTGGATAGCGATGAGCTGCAGTACGTTGCCGCCACCCAGGCGGCCGGGTCCAAGGAATATACCTTCGACGACGAGCACGAGGAACACCTCGCGCGCGCCCACGCCGAGAAGGCCGGGGGCGGCGATGCGGCCGCCGACGGTGGCGAAGGCGCCGGTGGAGATAACGGTGGCAACAGCGACGTCGAGAAGCAGGAGGGCGAGAACTAATGAGCAAGATCCGCGAAATCCTGCACCATGACCTGCGGTCTGCCCGCAAGAACGTCATCACCATGATCGTGCTTTTCGGGCTCACCGTGGTTCCGCTGGTCTTCACCGTGTTCAACGTGCTCGCCAGCTGGAACCCCTTCGATAACACCGACGAGCTCAAGATCGCGGTGAGCAGCGAGGACGAGGGCCACAACACCGATCTCGCGCAGGTGAACCTCAACCTGGGCGAGCAGGTGCTGGCCCAGCTGAGCCTGAATAAACAGATCGACTGGACCATCACCACCAAGGAAAACGCGCTCGAGGGCACCCGCTCCGGCGAGTACTACGCCAGCATCGTGCTGCCGCCGAGCTTCTCCAAGGACCTGATGACCTTCTACATCGCCGGCACCGAGCCCACGGAGCTGACGATGTACACGAACCAGAAGAAGAACTCGCTGGCCCCAATGATCACCGAGCAAGCGGCCACCGGCGCGATCGACCAGATCAACGAGTCCTTCTCCGAGGTCGTCAACAACGTCGGCCTGGGGCTGGTCAAGGACCTGAACAAGGTCCTAACGGAAGGGGACACGAAGGCTGTTCTCGACCGCATGGAAGCCAGCGTCGACGGGGTATCCCGCCAGCTGCGGCAGGGCAGCAACTCCGTGTCCTCGCTGTCCTCCCTGGTGGAGTCCACGATCCCGCTGGCGCAGAGCGCCGAGCGCATCACTGACTCCGCTGGTGCCCAGATGGATGCCCTCAATCTGGGCGGAACTGGCGGCTCCGGTGGCTCTGGCGGAGCTTCCGGCGCGAGCGACGAGGCGCTGGCCAACCTGGGCCGGACCTTCGCCGACGCGGCGTCGTCCCTGAGCGAGTCCCTCCAGGCCACCAGCGACAGCTACAACGCGGTGGGCAACAGTATCGACCGCGTCTTCGGGCGCGCGAACAGCAGCCCGGAGGCCTCCGCGAACGAGCTGGACCGGATGGCCGACCGCTTCGACGCACAGCTGGGCGGGCTGAATGACCTGCGCAACACGCTGGAGACCCGCGTGGCCCCAGCACTGCCGATCACCGCGAAGCCCGCGTACCAGCGGGTGCTGAGCAACATCGACGAGTCCATCGCGCGGGCCACCGAGCTGCGGGACACGTTCCGCCGGTCCGCCAAGGACCTGCGCTCCGGGAAGACGTCCATGGAGCAGGCGCGGAAGGACAGTAAGTCCGCGATCGCGACGGCCGTCGATGCCGTCGATAAGGCCAAGAACAGCTACGTGAACGACCTGCAGCCCCAGCTGGCAAAGCTGGGTGAGTCCGTGCAGCAGCTCAGCCAGAGCGTGCAGGGCGTGAAGGCGGACCTGCGGCGGGCGAAGGGCACGCTCGGGGACGCGTCGCTCGCGGATTCCCTGGGTTCCATGCAGGCAGCCACCGCGGAGCTCTCCAAGAACCTGAACCAGCGCGCGGATGACGCCGACAAGCTGGCCCGGGAGATCAAGCGGGCCGGCGAGACGGGCGATCTTTCCCGCCTGGCGCGGATGATCGGCAATGACCCGAGCCTGCTGGCGCAGCACATGGCCAACCCCACGGCGGTGAAGCGCGAACCGCTGAACGAGGTGAATAGCTTCGGCACGGGCATGACCCCGCTGTACGGCGCACTGGCGCTGTGGGTCGGCGCGCTGATCACCTCAGTCGTGGTGCACACCCGCATCTCCGAGCGCGGGGAAGAGACCGAGGAGGCGCTGGATCCGGAGCGCTACAGCCGCGCGCAGGCCTACCTGGGGCGCTTCGGGATCTTCGCGTTGATCGGCACGGTGCAGAGCCTGCTGATGGCAGCCGGGTTGATCTTCTTCGTTGGCATCGAGCCCGCGCACCCGTTCCTGTTTACGCTGGCCTGCTGGCTGAGCTCCATGGTGTTCATGCTGGTGGTGTACACGCTGGTGATCTCCTTCGGTAATGCGGGTAAGGCGCTGGGCGTGCTGCTGCTGGTGTTCCAGGTCTCGGGCGCGGGTGGCGCGTATCCGCTTGAGCTGCTGCCGGGCTGGTTCCAGTCCATGAGCCCATTCCTGCCGGCGACGTATGCGATCCGGGCGTTCCGCGCCTCCATCGCGGGGATCTACCAGGGTGATTACTGGCTCGACATCCTGGGGCTGCTGGTGTTCATCCTGCCGGCACTGCTGCTGGGCCTGGTGCTGCGCAAGGGGCTGGACGGTTACAACCGGCGCATGGACGAGGGCATCGCGGAGTCGAAGGTGCTGGCCTAGGGCTGTTGGTGGCTGGGCCGGTTTGTTGCCGGGGCCGGACCACCGAAAACAGTTTTGGGCCGTAGCGTGTCAGGTTTCCCCCATTTTGTGACACGGCACAGCCCAAAACCAGTGATAGCCAGCAAGGTGGACCCCTCCAGCGCGACCCCGCGCCCCGATGGGCCAGGCGTGGCACAGTTCCGTGTGCGGTTTAAGGGGGCACCGGGTAAGCTAACCCGCGCACGGAAGTATGGCAGAGCGGCCGAATGCACTGGTCTTGAAAACCAGCGATGGGCAACCATCCGGGGGTTCAAATCCCTCTACTTCCGCTGATGGAGACCCCCAGGTAGCACCAGCTACCTGGGGGTTTTCGCATGCCCGCAGCCCTTACCCTCTCAGCGAGCCAACGCCTCGTGAAAGCATCTCCGGACTAGCGCATAGAAAAAGTCCGGGGTCAAAAGCCCCGGACTTCATCATATTATTCTCTATCGCTTAGATAGCAGCCTTCCACTCGGCCTTCTCGCTACTGAACGAGAGCGAAGGATCGTACTTGATCAGGTACTCCCCCTGGTCGCTACCGTCGAAGCACACGCGACCCTGGTGGTTGCCACCGGCAGCAATCTTGCCACGATCCAGATCGTCATTCCCCGTGAAGGTCGGGTCAGTGATTACACCGTTCGGGTTCTGAACCTTCCAGTCCCAGTAGCCCTCGAAGTCCACTTCCTTGTCGCCCTTGTTTGCGTACTCAACGTCCGCACAGACGACACTTTCCCCGATGAGATTGCTGTCGAGGCCGAACGAGTGGACCGTCACCTCGAGCTTCCCCTTCGTGGTGTAGGTTTGCCCAAGCTCAAGCGGCCCCTGTTCCTCGTTACCCTTCTTGCCTCCCTCCGCGCTGGAGGAGTTGCTGGACGAGGAACCAGCTTCACCGTCCTCACCGTCACCAAAGATAACGGCGAGAACCACGATGACCACGAGAACGAGTGCGGCAATGCCGACCCACTTAAGGCAGCCACCCTTCTTCTTTTCTTGGACGTAAATCACCTGAGGCTGCCCAGGCGTCGAAGAGGGATCCTGGTTGTTTGGAGAAGTCATTTCAAC
>DWUR01000068.1 GCA_019120635.1 Candidatus Corynebacterium intestinavium
TACCGAAAGGAAACAACATGTGCCGTCCCGTGAAGTGCCGTAACTGCGGAAAGACCACCTGGGCTGGCTGCGGCGAGCACGTCGACCAGATCAAGGCCTCCGTCCCCGCCGGCCAGTGGTGCACCTGCACCCGCGAAAACTCTGCCTCCTCCAGCTCCTCCGGCGGTTTCCTCGCCGGCCTTTTCGGCCGCAAGTAGACCACCGCTCAAGCCCGCCTCACACGAAAGACTCACAGCACCATGAGCAGCACGAAAGCCGCCAGCACAAACGCCACCACCGCCACCAACACCTCCCCACGCACCGATACCCCCACCCGTACCGTCATCGTCGGCGGGGTCGCCGGGGGCATGTCCGCCGCCGCCCGCCTCCGCCGCCGCGACGAAACCGCCGAGATCATCGTCCTCGAATCCTCCGGCCACGTCTCCTTCGCCAACTGCGGCCTGCCGTACTACCTCGGCGGCGTCATCGAGGACCGCAACTCCCTACTGCTCCAGACCCCGGACTCCCTGCGCGCCCGCTTCAACCTGGACGTCCGCGTCAACACCACCGCCACGCGCATCGACCGCGAAACCAAGACCGTCCACGTCCAGCCTGAGCAGGGCGAACCCTACGAACTGAGCTACGACAACCTCGTCCTCTCCCCCGGCGCATCACCCTTCGTCCCGCCGATCCCGAGCATCGACCGCGCCTACACGCTGCGCAATATCGAGAACACCGACGCCATCACCGCTGCCCTGAACACCACACCGCAGACCGCCGTGATCATCGGCGGCGGGTTCATCGGCCTCGAGGTCGCGGAGAACTTCGCCCACCGCGGCATCACCACCACCATCATCGAGGCCGGCCCGCAGATCATGGCCCCGCTCGACCCCGAGATGGCACAGGTCGTGCAGGAACACCTCGAGGCCAACGGGGTGGACGTCCTCACCAACGAGCAGGTCAACAACATCACCGCAACCCACGTGGAAACGGCCGCGGGCAGCTCCGTCCCCGCGGACATCGTCATCTCCGCGGTTGGCGTGCGCCCCAACGACGACCTCGCGCGCGCCGCTGGGCTGGACGTCGGCGACCGCGGCGGCATCGTCGTCGACGAGCAGTTACGGACGTCCGATCCGTCCATCTTCGCGCTCGGGGACGCAGCGCTGAAGAAGGACGCCACGTCGGGTGCGAACGTCCTCGTTCCCCTCGCGCAGACCGCGAACCGTCATGGTCGGTTGGTTGCGGACGTCATCGCCGCGGAAAGCCGCGGGGAATCCGCCGAGCGCCTGGGTACGGTGCCGGTGAAGGGGACGTCCGTGGTGCAGCTGTTCGGGCTGAGCGCCACGGCCGTCGGGTGGAGCGAGAAGCGCGCGGCCGCGGAGCTGGGTAGCGCTGATAAGGGTGCGAGCGCCGGTGCTGGCGGTGCCGCGCCGTTCGGGGTTGTGCACCTGCACCCGCTGAACCACGCCGGCTACTACCCCGGGGCCAGTGCGCTGCGGATGAAGCTGATTTACCGCACGGATGATGGGCGCATCCTTGGCGCGCAGGTCATCGGGATGGAGGGGGCGGATAAGCGCATCGACGTCATCGCCACCGCGATGCAGGCCGGGTTGACGGCCTTTGAACTGGCCGACCTGGAGCTCGCGTACTCCCCGCAGGTGGGCTCCGCGAAGGATCCGGTGAATATCGCAGGTTATATCGCGGATAATCGCCGCCACGGGCAGCTGAGCGTGCAGTGGCACGAGGTTGAGGCGCTGCAGGAGGCGGGCTGGATCGTGGTGGACGTGCGCACTCCGGGCGAGTTCGAGCGCGGTGCGATCCCTGGCGCGGTGAATATTCCGGTGGATGAGCTGCGGGAACGCGCCGGTGAGATCCCGGCGGGTGCGAAAGTCATCGCGCAGTGCCAGGTGGGGCTGCGCGGCAACGTGGCCACCCAGCTGCTGGCGAACCGGGGTGTGACGGTCGCTAATCTGGACGGCGGTTATGTCACCTGGAGCTATGGCCAGGCCGCGCAGATGGAGAATGCGCAGAAGGAGAATGGAAAGTGAAGCTCGAACCCGAGGACGTTGCCGCCGCGACCCGCAGGCTAAAGCGGGCGCGCGGGCAGTTGGACGCGGTGATCCGCATGCTCGAAGAGGGCGTGGACTGCGAGGAGGTCGTCCCGCAGATCACCGCCGCGGCCACCGCCGTGCGCCGGGCGGGTTATCTGGTCATCGCTGAGGGGATGACCAAGTGCCTCACGCAGGCGGACCGGGATGAGCAGCAGGAGCAGCAGCTGCAGAAGATGCTGCTCTCGCTGGCTTAGGGCTGGGCTCGGGCGGGGAGGCCCCGGGACTGGACCGGGCTAGTGCGGGAGCCCGGGGCGCGGCCAGGTCCCGCGCCCCTCCCCCTATGTGAATTTTGCAGAGTTCAATGTCGCTTTTCGGGCATTTTCCGGCATCAAACTCTGCAAAACGCAAGAGGGCGGGCATACGCTCCGTAAAACGCGAATGAGATGCGCGCTGGCCCACTCTCGCGATCCGCCCGTGCCCCGTTTTTGGGCTGTGGAAGGTCAAGAAGCCCGCAAAAAGTGACACCCCACAGCCCAAAACCGGGCTCGCGGTCACCACCTGCTCAGAACGCATCGCGCAGAGTCCCCTAAAAGCGCGCCCAGCCCCGTGGCCTTCCCCGCTATGTGCGTTTTGCAGAGTTTATTGTCGCTTTTCGGGCATCTTCCGGCATCAAACTCTGCAAAACGCAAGAGGGCGGGAACAAACTCTGCAAAACATGAATGGTGGCGGGTGAATGGTGGTCGTGAAATGTGAGGCGCCCTAGGCACGCCCCTAGCCCTGGCGGCCCTCGGCCTGCGCCTTGATCTGGCCCTCCAGCGCACCCTGCATCATGTCGTGCAGCGGCGTCGGCACACCAACGCGCGCAGCCATGCGGCGCACCGCGCCCACCTGCGCATCCAGCTCATTCGGCAGCCCATCGCGGATATCGCGCTGCATCGAGCTGGTCGCGGAATCCGGCTGCTTATCGGTGAGCGCCATCGTCTTTTCCACGATGTCCTCCGGCAGACCCACGCCGTGCGCCCGCGCGGCCGCCTCGTACTCCCGCATCAGCCCCTCAAGGGTGCTGCGCAGCCCCGGCTTGCCCTCAGCACCCTCCTCGCGCAAGAAACCCAGCGGCTGGTGAGCCAGTGCACCTAGCGCACCCGTCGGCGTCACGAACATCGCCTTGGACCAGATCTCCACGAAAATGTCATCCCAGACCTCGGACTTGAAACCCGCCTTGACCAGCGCCTCGCTGAGCTCGCAGGCCACCCGGTAGGCGTGGCTATCCTGCGAACGGTCGAACGTGCCGATGTTCAGCACCTTCATCCCCGGCAGGAACTGCGCGGTCGCCGGCCCCTTATGCACGAAGTAGCCGCGCACGATGCCCG
>DWUR01000069.1 GCA_019120635.1 Candidatus Corynebacterium intestinavium
CCAGCTTCCTTCATGCCCCGAAGTTCCTTATTCAGGTCCGCAATTTCATCGCGCAGCCGGCCGGCCAGCTCGAACTTCAGCTCCCGTGCTGCTTCCTTCATCTGCGCGGTGAGGTCCTCGATGAGCTTCTCCAGCTGCGGTCGGGCCATGTCGCCGCGGTCTTCCGCACGTCCGAAGGTGGCCATGTCCCCCTCCACGCCGGTCGACGTGGAGCCCGCCACCTCGCTGCCCGGCTCGCCGTAACCCTCGGAGAATTCCTCGACCTGGTCCAGGATGTCCGCGATCTTCTTGCGCAGTGGCTGTGGGTCGATGCCGTGTTCCTCGTTATAGGCAATCTGCTTCGCCCGGCGCCGCTCAGTCTCGTCGATCGCGTTACTCATCGACTCGGTGATGTTATCGGCGTACATGATGACCTCACCAGAGACGTTTCGGGCGGCACGGCCAATCGTCTGGATCAGGGAGCGGGTGGAGCGCAGGAAGCCCTCCTTATCCGCATCCAGGATCGCGACCAGGGAGACCTCCGGCAGGTCGAGTCCCTCGCGCAGCAAGTTGATGCCCACCAGCACGTCGAACTCCCCCAGGCGCAGCTGCCGCAGCAGCTCCACGCGCCTGAGGGTGTCGATGTCCGAGTGCATGTACCGCACCCGCACGCCGTGCTCCAGCAGGTAGTCGGTGAGATCCTCGGCCATGCGCTTGGTGAGGGTGGTGACGAGCACGCGCTCGTCCTTGTCCGTGCGCTCACGGATCTCCCCGATGAGGTCGTCGATCTGCCCCTCCGTCGGGCGCACCTCCACCTTCGGGTCCACCAGGCCGGTCGGGCGAATCACCTGCTCCACGAACTCGCCCTGCGCCGCGGCGATCTCGTAATCGCCCGGGGTGGCGGACATGTACACGCACTGGCCCTTGCGGTCGTCAAACTCCTCCCAGGTCAGCGGCCGGTTATCCAGCGCACTCGGCAGGCGGAAGCCGTGCTCGACCAGGTTGCGCTTGCGGGACATGTCGCCCTCGAACATGCCGCCGATCTGCGGCACCGTCACGTGGGACTCGTCGATGATGGTGAGGAAGTCCTCCGGAAAGTAGTCGATCAGCGTCGCCGGGGCACTGCCGGCGGGTCGGCCGTCGATGTGCCGGGAGTAGTTCTCGATGCCGCTGGTGAAGCCCACCTGCTGGATCATCTCGAGGTCGTATTCCGTGCGCATCCGCAGTCGCTGCGCCTCCAGCAGCTTGCCGCGGTTCTCCAGGTCCTCCAGGCGCTCCGCCAGCTCGTCCCGGATGGCCTGCATCGCCTTCTCCATCCGCTCCGGCCCAGCGACGTAGTGGGTGGCCGGGAAGATGCGCAGTTCATCCACCTCGCGGATCACGTCGCCGGTCAGCGGGTGGATGTAGTAGAGCGCGTCGACGTCGTCCCCGAAGAACTCGACGCGGACGGCGAGCTCCTCGTATGCGGGGATGATGTCCACCGTGTCCCCCTTCACGCGGAAGGAACCGCGGGTGAAGGAGACGTCGTTGCGGTCGTACTGGATGTCCACGAGCAGGCGGAGGAACTGGTCGCGGTCGACTTCCTCGTCCACCCGAAGGACGACGGAGCGGTCCAGGTAGGACTGCGGGGTACCCAGGCCGTAGATGCAGGAGACCGAGCTGACGACGACCACGTCGCGGCGGGACAGCAGCGCGGAGGTCGCGGAGTGGCGCAGGCGCTCGACGTCGTCGTTGATCGAGGAGTCCTTCTCGATATAGGTATCGGTCTGCGCGATATAGGCCTCGGGTTGGTAGTAGTCGTAGTAGGAAACGAAGTACTCCACCGCGTTATTCGGCAGCAGGGAGCGCAACTCGTTGGCCAGCTGCGCGGCGAGGGTCTTGTTCGGCGCCATCACCAGGGTGGGGCGCTGCTGCTGCTCGATCAGCCAGGCTGCGGTCGCCGACTTACCCGTACCGGTCGCGCCCATGAGGACGACGTCGCGTTCGCCGCGGTTCAGCCGCTCGTCGAGTTCCGCGATGGCGGCTGGCTGGTCGCCCGCGGGTTCGTACTCGCTGATGACCTCGAATTTGGCATCGCTTCGCTCGACCTCCCCCACGGGGCGAAATTCGGAGTAGGACAGCTCGGGACGCTCTGCTGCAAAAGCCATGTGTCTATCCTAGGCAGCCCGCGCGGTGGGCAGCCACCGGGCGACCTGGCCGTAGCGCTAGAGCTGGTCTAGGCGCGGGTCATTGCCGGCCTCACCGCGGCGTTACTGCGCTGCGAGCCGCGGGGCGACGACCTGCTCCCAGAAGGCATCGACCTGTTGCAGGAGCTGATCCCGGGTGCCGGAGTTATCCACCACGGAGTCCGCGGCGGCAAGCCGCTCCTCACGGCTGATCTGGGCCGCGATGCGGCGGCGGGCGTCCTCCTCGTCCAGGCCGCGGGAGTTGACTAGGCGGTCGATGCGGATCTCGTCTTCCGCGTCGACGACGAGCACGTGATCCATCTTCTTGTACTCGCCGTTCTCGATGAGCAGCGGCATGTCGTAGACCAGCACCGGCACACCATCGGTGCGGGCCTGGGCGAAACGCTCGAGCGTGCGTTCCCGGATGCGGGGGTGCGTGATGGAGTTCAGCTTCTCGGTGGCCTCCGGGGCGGCGAAAGCCTGGCGGGCGAGCTCGGCACGGTTGAGGGTGCCGTCCGCGTTGAGCACCCCGTCGAAGGCCTCGGCCAGCTCCGCGAGGGCTGGCTCGCCGGGTTCCACGATCTCGCGGGCGATCTTATCGGCGTCGACGATCCGGGCGCCGAGGGTCTTCAGCCGACTTGCGACGGTGGATTTCCCGGAGCCGATGCCGCCGGTGAGTCCGATGAGAAACATTGCTTCGATCCTAAGAGCTCAGGAGCAGACGATTGGCTGCCTGCAGGCACTGTGCCCACGAGACGGTCACGTTGGTGTAGTCCACGCGGAGCTGATTAGCCGTGTGAAAATCACCCTCGGTCACGGCCTGCTGCCACTGCTCAGCAATCTTGTCCGACTCGGACTTGAGCTTCTTGCAGTTCTTCGGGTTGAGCATCAAGGATCCGCCCGAGCCCGCAGTGGGACGCTCGATGTCTGGGAGTGGTTGGGCTTCCTCAGCCTGTGCCGACGCTACCCCGCCGCCGAAACTTGCCGAGAGAGCGAGAGCTGCAGCCAGCGCAACGGTGGCGCGTTTCCGAAAAAGATTCATGCCCCTAAAGCTACATCACTTGAAGATCCCCGTTGTGATTGAATTAACACCATGACTGTTCTCTCCGGGCATCGCAGCCCTTCCTCTTTCGCCCGCCGTGGGACCAGGACGGCGCTGCTGGTCGCCGCCCTCGCCACGTCCTCCTTCTCGGTGATGGTCGGCTCCGCTGGCACCGCGCACTCCGCTGGGCCGTGCTCGGCCTGGTCGCCCGGCAGCTCCGATACGGCGGCCGCCCTGGGCTCCAGCGGCAGCTCCTCGGGCTCCTCTGCCCCCTCGTGGTTGAAGGGCATTCCAGGCGGCATGCCCTCCTTGACCGGCCACACCACCGCCATGCACATCCTCACCGGGCCCAACGGCCCCGATCAGCTCTCCAAGTTCGGCTTGGCCAGCACTGACCTGGGCTTCATGTGGGACGCCGGAGACGGACGCACGCTCGCGGTGTTTGGAGACTCCTTCAGCTGCGGCCCCCGCGGAGACGGCTGGCATTCGAATGCGATCTTCGAATCGGACGACCGCGACCCGTCCAACGGCATTCACCTCACCCGGCCGGCCAATGGCGACCGTTCGGACGAGTTCCTTCCGCGTTCACTGAAGATCGACGGCGTGGAGATGACGGTCATCCCGACCTCCGGCATCGCGATCGACGGCGTGCAGTATGTGGACTTCATGTCCGTGAAGAAGTGGGGAACGCCCGGAAACTGGACCACCAACTACGCGGCCACCGCCACCTCCACCGACGGTGGAAAGACCTGGACCGTGATGGAGGGCTCCAAGCGAACCAACACCAACCCCTCCACCAGCGATAAGCTGCCAACGCTGCCCGCCCACGTGCGCGGCGCGGAGAACTTCCAGATGACAGCCTTCGCCGCCCCGCCGGCCGAGAGCAACGACCCCTATGTCTACGTCTACGGCACGCCCAACGGCCGTTCGGGGCAGGCCCGGCTCGCCCGCTTCCCGAAGGACAGCTTCGCCCTCTTCCCCGGTGCTGCGGCTCACTCCGACGCAGAGTTTTACACCGGCAGCGGTTGGAGCCGCACCATGTCGGACGCCGCTCCCGTGCTGGACGGTAAGGTCTCCGAACTGTCGGTGATGTACCACCCGGAACAGGATGCCTGGCTCGCGCTCTACGAGGCACCGCAGGGCGTGGTGATTCGGAAGGCCGCCTCTCCGGAGGGGCCGTGGAGCGCGCAGACGACCCTCGTCTCTCGCGTTCAGATCGGCGACCTCTACGGCGCGTTCATGTTCCCCCACCAGGTCGATGAGAACCTTTACTGGGTGGCCACGACGTGGAAGGACTACAACCCGGTCGTGTACAAGACCGATCTGGGTCGCGTGTTCCAGTAGAAGCACCTGTTAGCGCTCACAGTCTGAGCACGCCAAAGGCGCCCCGCGGGCGAGGAGGATCCTCCGCCCCGGGGCGCCTTCTCTTTCGCTATCGGCGCAGCTGGTTTAGCGCTCGACGATGGCGACGATGCCCTGGCCACCTGCTGCACAGATGGAGACCAGTGCGCGGCCGCCGCCGTTCTCCTCGAGCAGCTTCGCGGTAGTGGCGATGATGCGGCCACCGGTTGCGGCGAATGGGTGGCCAGCGGCCAGCGAAGAACCCTTGACGTTGAGCTTGGAGCGGTCGATCGCACCCAGCGGCTTATCCAGGCCCAGGCGCTCGCGGCAGTACTCCTCGGACTCCCAGGCCTTCAGGGTGGCCAGCGTCTGGGAGGCGAAGGCCTCGTGGATCTCGTAGAAGTCGAAGTCCTGGAGGGTCAGGCCGTTGCGCTCCAGCATGCGCGGGACGGCGTAGGTCGGGCTCATGAGCAGGCCGTCTGGGGTCTTGCCGTCGTGGCCGTGCAGGAAGTCCACGGACGCGACCTCGGAATCCACCAGGTAGGCGCGGACCGGGAGGTTGCGCTCCTTGGCCCACTCCTCGGAGGAGAGCAGGACAGCGGATGCGCCGTCGGTCAGCGGGGTGGAGTTACCGGCGGTCATGGTGGCGGTGGTGCCGTGCTGTGCCGCGTCGCGCTTGCCGAAGACCGGCTTGAGCTTGGCCAACTTCTCCGGGGTGGAGTCCGGGCGCAGGTTGGTGTCGCGCTGCACGCCGAGGTACGGGGTGATGAGGTCCTCGAAGAAGCCCTCGTCATAAGCCTTCGCCAGGTTCTGGTGGGAGGCCGCTGCGAACTCGTCCTGCTCCTCGCGGGTGATGTTCATCTCGCGGGCGGTGATCGCAGCGTGGTCACCCATAGACAGGCCGGTGCGCGGCTCGCCGTTGCTCGGCTGATCCGGTGCCAGCTGGGCCGGGCGGATGGAGCCGACCAGCTTCAGGCGCTGCTGGGTGGTCTTGGCCTGGGTCAGCTTGATGAGGGTCCTGCGCAGCTGGTCGCCGACCGCCAGCGGGGCATCGGAGGTGGTGTCCACGCCGGAGCCGATGCCGGACTCGATACGGCCCGCGCGGATGGCGTCGCCGACGGCGACGATGGCGGCCAGGCCGGTGCCACAGGCCATCTGCATGTCCACGGCCGGGGTGCTGTTGGCCAGGGAGGAGCCCAGTACAACCTCGCGAACCATGTTGAAGTCGCGGGAGTGCTTCAGGACCGCACCACCGGTGACCAGGCCGAGCTCTTCGTCCTGGAGGCCGTAGCGGGCGACGAGGCCCTCGATGGCCGCGGTGAGCATGTCCTGGTTGGATGCGTCCGCGTACTCCTTGTTGGAGCGGGCGAAAGGAATGCGGTTGCCGCCGAGGATGGCGACCTTCTTCTGGTTACCGTTCGTCATGATGGTTTTCACTCCGTCTCTAGAATGTGCACCAAAGTTGTGCGTCTCCCAACCGACTATAGAGACGTGCTGGAGCCTGGGTTAGAAAACGAAAATATAAAAATAATTTCACTAGATTTCACCCTCAGTGTGACCCCCGACACCGTAGAGTTGAAGTCACGTTCTTAAAAATCTTCTCCGGTCAGCGCGCTGTGCCCGCTAGCCCGCGCCTCATCAGAAGGGCGCTCCCAGCGCGCAGCAAGTTAACGTGACGTGAAGACCGGAAAGCGACAACCCGAAGGAGAATAAGTGTCTAAGACTTCCTCCCAGCACTCCGACCGCTACGGCGAGTTCATCGAGTCCCCGTTCGGCAACTTCCTGGCTGACAAGGTCGGCCTGCCGAAGCCCGAGAAGCTGCGCCGCTACAAGGCCGGCGAGCCAGCACTGCCGGGCCTCGTGCTCGTCGGTGGCCAGGGCCGCCTGATCGACCCGGTCACCTCCCTGCTGGATGCGGACTACGACCTGACCCGCGACTCCGGTGACAGCAAGTACGCCGCCTTCGTCTTCGACGCGACCGGCATCACCAAGCCAGAGGAGCTCCACCAGCTCTTCGACTTCTTCAACCCGGTGATGCGCAAGCTCGCCCCGAACGGCCGCATTGTCGTTCTGGGCACCACCCCGGAGCTGGCCGAGTCCACCGACGAGGCCATCGCCCAGCGCGGCCTCGAGGGCTTCAGCCGCTCCGTGGCCAAGGAGCTGCGTCGCGGCGCGACCGCCCAGCTGGTCTACGTCAGCCCGAAGCTTTCCGGCGACTTCACCGGCCTGGAGTCCACCCTGCGCTTCCTGCTCTCCGGCA
>DWUR01000070.1 GCA_019120635.1 Candidatus Corynebacterium intestinavium
AACCCTTCTGAAAAAATTATTTTCATGGAGTATACGTTGAGGTTTTTGAAAGTTTGTTTTTGCCGATTAAAGGCACCCCTTTTTAGAGGGTTCTCCTCCGAAACAATGCGTCTGTCGGAGCTTGCTCCCCCGCGTCTTGCAGTTCAAGGCCACCAAAACGGCGCTAGCGGTACGAAGAGCCGACCAACTCAATAGGACGTCGACGTAGTCCGGGGACCCGGCGGGATCCAGGGCCTGGCGCGCACGAGGGCATCGGCGGAATCCGGGACCCGTGTCTGCAGCCGTTGCTAGGCTGGGCGCCATGACTTCCACCAGCACGAACACCGCCCACGCCATCATCCAGACCGATCCGAAGGACCCAAGCTCGCTTGAGTGGCAGGCCATCGATAAGCCCCAGCCCGCCGAGGGCGAGGCTCTGGTCCGCATCCACTATGCCGGGCTTAACCGTGCCGACACCCTGCAGACCCAGGGGCACTACCCGCCGCCAAAGGGCGTGACGGAGACGATCGGTTTGGAGGCCGCCGGCGTCGTCGAAAATCCGAACGGCGCTACGAAGGCAGACGGCACCCCGTGGCAGGGGGGCGAGGAGGTCGCGGCCCTGCTCAGCGGTGGTGGTTACGCCACGCACGCGGCCGTTCCCGCAGGTCAGCTGATGCCGATCCCGAAGGGCTACAGCCTCGCGGAGGCCGCCAGCGTCGTGGAGGTCGCGTGCACCGTGTGGTCGAATGTCGCGGACATCGCGGGGCTGCGTGAAGGCGAGCTCGCCCTGTTCCACGGCGGTGGCGGGGGCATCGGCCTCTTCGCCACGCAGTACGCCCACGCCATCGGCGCGAAGGTCGCGGTGACCGCGGGCAGCCAGGCGAAGCTCGACGTGTGCCGCAGCTACGGCGCGGACACGCTGATCAACTACAAGGAGGAAGACTTCGCGGAGGTGCTGCGCGAGCTCGGCGGCGCGGACGTCATCCTCGACATCATCGGCGCGAAGTACCTGGACTCGAACGTGAAAGCTCTCGCGATGGACGGCCGCATGGTGATCATCGGCATGCAGGGCGGGGTGAAGGGCGAGCTCAACATCGCCCGGCTGCTCAGCAAGCGCGGCACGATCTCCGCGACGGGGCTGCGCTACCGCGATGCGGAGGATAAGGCCCGCATCGTGCGCGGCACGCTCGAGGAGATGTGGCCACTGCTGGAGAGCGGGAAGATTAGCCACCACATCGATCGCACCGTCCCGATTCAGGACGCCGCCGCGGCCCACCAGGCACTGTTGGCGGGCGAGGTCACCGGCAAGGTCGTATTCGAGGTCCCACAGGACTAGGGATCTATCCTGCGCCTAGCCCCGGCCGCGGCTAGCGCAGGCTCGCGACCGCGCGGAGCAGGCGATTCACGTCGCCGACTGTGTTGTGCACGCTCAGGCCCACGCACACCGCTCCGGTGCTGGACTCGAAAACGCCCATCTGCTCCAGCAGCTCCGAATCACCCGGGGGGATCACGCTGGTGACCACACCCTGCGCGAACAAGCGATCGTGCACCGCCTCCGCCGGCACCCCATCGATGAAGAAACTCAAGCGCGGGATGCGCTCCACCGAGTCGTAGTCGAAGTGCTCCTCGTACTCCCCCTCCAGGCCGATGACGTGCGCCCCCGGCAACCCGTGCAGCCCATCAACGGCCAGCCGGGCCAGGCCATGCACATAGTCCTCCGCCAGGGGAAGCCCGCCACGCAGGCGACGTCGACGCGTCCCCCGCAGGGAGTTCCCTTCCGCGTCGGACGCCAGGTCCGCCAGGTGGTCCACCGCTGCGGAAACACCTCCGAGCAGCCCCTCGCTCAATCCGCCCAGCTCCAGCCACTCGCGGGCGCGCTCCACCGACGGGTGCACCGCACCGCGCAGAGCGATCCCACCTGGGCCGGGGTTGACGTCCTTATGAGCGCCAAAACGGCCCGCCGAGCGGGCGCGGGACTGGCGCGGCGGGTGCGGGAACAGCTCGCCCATCAGTTCCACCGAGCGGAAGACCAGCGCGCCGATCGACGGACCGCCGATGGTCGCGACGTCCAAAGCGAGGACGTCCGCGCCCAGGTCTGCGATATCGACCACGTGGAACGGGGCGACGGCGTTCGCGTCGACGACGAAGATGCCGCCCGACTTCGCGTGCACCGTCCGGCCGATGGCGGCGACGTCCGTGACCGTGCCAACGTGCTCATTCGCGGCAGCCACCGCGACGACCGCGGTCTCCGTGCTGACCAGCTCCGTGTACTGCCAGGCGGGGAGGACGCCCGTGGACAGGTCGGCTTCCGCCCAGCGGACGTCCGCGCCGTACAGGTCGGCGGCGCGCAGCCACGGGTCGATGTTCGCGCCGTCGTCGACGCGGGAGAGGACGACCTGGCGGCCCAGGCGCAGGCGACGGGAGAGGCTCTCCGCGAGCTGGTTGATCAGCTGCTTCCGCGAACTGCCGAGGATCACGTGCTCCGGGCGGGCTCCGACCAGGTCAGCGATCGCGACGCGGGCGGATTTGATGTGGCTTTCGCCGATGCGGGTGCCGGGGCTGGCGGCGCGGCTGTGCTCCCCGTGGGTTTCCTCAATCGGGGCGGCCAGCGGGGCAGAGCGGAAGGCGCGCGAGACCGCGCCAGAGACGCGTTCGGGTAGCTGCGGGTCCGTCGCGGCGTTTAGGTAGACCCAGCCGTCGGAAAGGGATGTGTACAGACCACGCACCCGTGGGTTGTCGAAGCGTGCGTTGTCGAGCAAGCCTTCTCCCTTCCTGGAAAAACTGCTGGCGCCGGGGTGGGCCCGGGGCGCCGGCGTACCGAAGTCTCTAGCGGCGCTGCGATACCGGGCAGCGACGCCGAACGCTGGCACCTGGTGGAACTGGCGTTGACGTCGTGAAAAACCCGCGAACGCTGGCGCCACCGTGAAACCCCAGGCCAACCGCATCCGCGGCGACCCCGGGCTTCGTCACGCCAAAACAATACCAGCGCCACCTGACAACGTCCGACCCAGAAGCCGAGGGCGATCCGGCCGAAACCCGAGAGTGGCAGTTCGGCCGCTACCTCAGGGGCAGTTCCGCGGGCTCCCGGCCACCACAACCGCGCTTCCGCTGCGCACAAAGCGCAAAATGCAGCGTGACGCGGGTCGAAACAGAGGGGCAGCGAGGGCCGGCCCCGGCGCGCTTGAGCGACCGTGTCCGCACCTCCTACTACAATGCGATACTCATGACAGACCTCAGCAGGATCACCGCAACCCACGACGGCGACATCCCAGCCTCGCGCTCGCAAACCTTCGCCGCCGCCTGGGACGATCTCACACGGGGATTCCAGCAGCGCGAGCTCTGGCTCGCCCTCGGCTGGCAGGACATCAAGCAGCGCTACCGGCGCTCCGTCCTGGGCCCACTGTGGATCACCATCGCCACCGGCGTGATGGCCGCCGCCCTGGGCCTGCTGTACTCCCAGCTCTTCGGCATCGACGTGGCCGTCTTCCTGCCGCACGTCGCCGTCGGCCTCATCATGTGGGGATTCATCGCCGGCTGCATCAAGGAGGGCGCGGAGGTCTTCATCTCCAACGAGGGCCTGATCAAGCAGCTGCCCTCCGCGCTATCCGTGCACGTCTACCGGCTCGTGTGGCGGCAATTCCTCTTCCTGCTGCACAACCTCGTGATCTGGCTGGTGCTGCTCGCGATCTTCCGCATCCCGGTCGGGTGGGAAGTGCTGCTGGCAGTGCCGGGGCTCGCGCTGCTCATCATCAACGGCGTGTGGGTGACCATGTTCTTCGGTATCGTCGCGACCCGTTTCCGCGACGTCGCCCCGTTGCTCGAGTCCCTGGTCCAGCTGGCCTTTTATATGACGCCAATCGTGTGGACCGCACAAACCCTCACCGATCAGGGTGGCGCGGTCGCCGAGCGGGCAGCACTGGCCAAACTCAACCCGCTGTACCACTACCTGGAGATCGTGCGCGGGCCGATGATCAACGTGCCGGTCGAGGCGTCCTCCTGGTACATCGTTCTCGCCATGACCGTGGTCGGCCTGGGCCTTGCCCTGCTAGCCATGCGGAAGTGGCGCTTCCGGGTTAGCTACTGGGTGTAACAAGGCGAACGGGTTGGCGTCCTAAAGAAAAGAAAGAACAAGAATGAAGCAGCAAGTCAGCATCGACACCTACAACGCCTGCGTGGATTTCCCGATCTTCGACGCGAAGACCAGGTCGCTGAAGCACACGTTCCTGGGCGCGGCGGGCGGCGCGATCGGGCGGAACGAGTCCAACACCGTGATGGTGGAGGCGCTGAAGAACATCAACCTGCACCTGCAGGACGGCGACCGCGTGGGCCTGGTCGGGCACAACGGTGCGGGTAAGTCCACGCTGCTGCGGCTGCTGTCCGGGATTTACGAGCCGACGCGCGGGTCCGCCGTGGTGCGTGGGCGCGTGGCGCCGGTGTTCGACCTGGGTGTGGGCATGGACCCGGAGATCTCCGGCTACGAGAACATCATTATCCGCGGGCTGTTCCTGGGGCAGACGCGCAAGGCGATGAACCGGAAGATGGATGAGATCGCGGAGTTCTCCGAGCTGGGGGATTACCTCGCGATGCCGCTGCGGACGTACTCCACCGGTATGCGCATTCGCTTGGCGCTGGGCGTGGTGACCAGCATCGATCCGGAGATTCTGCTGCTCGACGAGGGCATCGGTGCCGTGGATGCGGCGTTCATGGCGAAGGCGCGGTCGCGGCTGGTTGAGATGGTGAAGCGATCGGGCATCCTGGTGTTCGCTTCGCACTCCAATGAGTTCCTGGCGCAGCTGTGCGATAGCGCGCTGTGGATTGACCACGGTGAGATTCGGCAGGCCGGGGCGGTGGACGAGGTCGTGGAGGCCTACGAGGGGCCTGAGGCTGGGCAGCACGTGCGCAACATCCTGCGCGACTTGGGGCGGTAGCCGGGCCGGGGCTGGCACGCCCCTCCCACCCCTCCCCATCCACGTTTTGCAGAGTTTGATGTCGCTTTTTCGCGATTTTCCGACATCAAACTCTGCAAAATTTCCGTGAGATCCTAGCTTCTGGCACGCGAGCCCCGATTCACTAGGGCCCGCACCCTCGCCACGATGTCACCTGGATTCCTTATGCTTTGGGCGCTAAGCCGCAGCACTGTATAGCCCGCAGCGGTGAGGCGCGAGTTCACCTCGGTATCCCACTCTCGCTGATCCGCTGCGGAGTGGTAGGCGCCGTCATAAAAAATCATGATCCGCAGCGAGCGCGACCCGAGATCCGCGGTAGCAATTGGGCCGCGTTCATCGGCCACTTTGACTTGTGTTTCAAGGTCCGGGATCAGAGGTTTGAGCAGCAACCGCACCCAGGTCTCTGGTGGCGAGTCCGCTCCGAGCTCGCAATGTTTGAGGACCAAGCGCTTGACGCGCACCGATACCGGAAGGAACTCATTCATGCTGGCCAGCAGCCGTTCCGGAGTCTTTCGTGTGAAGGTGCACAGGGCGTCAGCAGCCTGAATGACCCGCAGCTCAGCGCGGTTCAACAACCCTAACGGCCGCACATTCCATTCGTACTTCTGCAACGAGACATCCTTGAGGAACTGGCTTGCCGCCATGGGTACCGGAGCAACCGGCAGCTCTGGCAAGAGCTCATCAACCTCGCGGATAGGGGCGAACCGTTTACGCACCGTGCTGACTCGAGCCTCAGAATCTGCATGTGACAAGCCCCTCGAACTCGAGGTGAGCATGTGCGCTGGGACACCGTGGTGAAAGTAAGGAAAACCTCTCACGGCTAGGGCTGAGATCCCGCCCGCGATCCAGCGCGGATGGGCATTGAAGTGGCCCCGCACCCGTACCTCGTGAGGAATTTTGAGGGGAGGGCGCCTCCTAGCCCCATTGAGGATTCTCTGTCGCTGATCCAGCGTGAGCGAGCGATTTGCCGCCCAGAGCAGTTCCGTAGGCTTAGCGATCCACGTGCCATAGGTGCAGCATTCGAAATAGTTGTGCATTTCGGCCCTCGTCACCCCGAGCGCGCTGAGCTGCTTCGGGGTCCTAGGAACCTCCAGAAACTGCTTCGTTGTGAAATGAATCGGGCTGCGCATCCTCTTCCCCCTCAATCCCCCACTGTTGGGCGCGTATCCCTTAGTTCTGATGCCTGGGTTCCTGAACCCCACACTCTCTTAGACAACAATCCGCCCCGTTTGGTTCCCGACACCTCTAAACCCACTCCCACCCCGAAGGTTTTGCAGAGTTTGATGTCGGAAAACCTCGGAAAAGCGACATCAAACTCTGCAAAACGCAATGGGTCGGCACGCATGGCCGGAGAGGCCAGGGCCCCAGGCAGCCAGGGGCGGACGCACGCGCGGGGCAGCCGGGGCACGAGCACACGCACGGCTAGCCGACACACGCACGGCCAGCCGGGCCCCACCCCGGGCGGCCCGGCGCGCATCGCCAGAGGCCACACGCAGACCGGGTAGAGTAGCACCCATGAAACGCGCGCTCCGAGGACTCAAAAACGCTGCTACCAGCACCATCGCCCGCATCACCGGCTCCCAGGGCAGCACCACCAACCACACCGGAACTCCGGCCACGAAGGCAGGCACCGGCTCCCAGGGCACCGCGGACCACGCAGCCCCCAACCCGGGGCGCTACGCCATCGACCCGCGCGGCACCATCGCCGCCGTGATCGTCACCCACAACCGTGTTGACCTGCTGGAACGCAGCCTCGACATGGTGGCCAAGCAGACTCGTCGTCCCGACTGGGTGATCGTCGTGGACAACGGCGCCGACCCCGCGGTCGAAACCCTGGTCCACGCGAAGCTCGGCGGCGAACCGCAGTCCCGCCGCGCGTCCGCTGAGATCGCCGCCCGCCGTTTCGCGGAGATCCAGACCGTCGGGGCCGCCATCACCAAGGCCTCCGACGAAGCCGACAACGACCTCCCCACCGACGGCACCGCCAGCAACGACGACGCCACGACGTCGACGTCCGCGTCCGGCTCCGGCGCGTCCGGTACCGCCGGCGACGTCCCCCAGCGACGTCCCCGCCCGATGTACCTACCCAGCCGCACGAACCTGGGCGGCGGGGGCGGCTTCGCCCTCGGCTTCCTCGCGGCACTGGCCCTGGGCGCCGACGCCATCTGGTGCGCCGACGACGACGGCCGCCCCGCTGACGAGAACGTCCTCGCCACCCTGCTGGACGTCGCCGAACGCGAGCAGCTCGCGCAGGTATCTCCGCTGGTCACGAACATCAACAACCCAGATCGCCTGGCCTTCCCGCTGCGCCAGGGCCTCACGTGGCGCCGCCGCGTCTCCGAGCTGGAGGGGGATTTCCTCCCAGGCATCGCGAGCCTCTTCAACGGTGCGCTGATTTCCGCCCGCGCGATGGAGATCATCGGCGTGCCGGATTACCGGCTGTTCATCCGCGGCGACGAGGTCGAGTATCACCGCCGCATCGTCCGAAGCGGCCTGCGCTTCGGCACGGCCCTGACCTGTGCTTATGCGCACCCGGACGGCTCGGAAGAGTTCAAGCCAATCCTTGGCGGGCGCATGCACACGCAGTACCCGGACGGCGAGTTCAAGCGCTACTTCACGTACCGCAACCGCGGTTACCTCATGTCGCAGCCGGGCATGCGGCGGTTGTTGCCGCAGGAGTACGCGCGCTTCGCGTGGTTCTTCCTGGTTCAGAGGAAAGACGTCGCCGGCTTCCGCGAGTGGCTCCAGCTGCACACTCTGGGCCGCCAGGAGCGCTTCGAGCGCCCGGAGTAGAGGCTAAAAGCCCTAAGCCGATCTGAAATACGACAATCTTAGGCTCAGCCCGGCACATGAGTAACCAACTCCTGCCAGAAGGGGCCTGCGCACAAGAGCCGACCCCAGATAGCGTTTTTAGGTCCGCACGGGCCGCAGCAGTGTCATGGCGATCGCGATGACCAGCAACACGCTCGCCTCGTGGACCAGCATGCCCACCGCCATGGTCACGCCGCCGAGGAATACTCCCAGCAGCAGGACCAGCACGGTTGCCAGCGCAATGATGATGTTTACTCGCATGGTGCGTGCGGTGCGCTTGGCCAGGGTCAGCGACTGAGGCAGCCTCGTGAGACGATCGGCCATGAGCGCGATGTCCGCAGTCTCGATGGTTGCCGGCGATCCGGCCGCGCCCATCGCCACACCGATCTCGGCGGTGGCCAGCGCGGGCATGTCATTCACGCCGTCGCCCAGCATCGCCACGGTGTGGCCTTCGGACTGCAGCCCGCGGACCACGTCCACCTTCGTCTCGGGCAGCATGCCTGCGTGGAACTCATCGATGCCCAGCTCGGCAGCGACGTTGCGGGCCACCGGTTCGGCATCGCCGGTTGCCATGACGACCTTCACCCCGGCTTTGTGCAGCGCCTCCACTGCAGGTCGCGCTTCCGGCCGCGCCTCGTCGGCCACGGCGACCACGCCGGCCGGCGCACCGTCCACGCCAACGATCATCGCGGTCTTGCCCTGCTCGTTGAGCTCGGCCACCGCTGCCAGCGCGGCATCAACGCCGCTCGCCGCATCATCCAGCAGCTCCGCGGTACCTACGGACACTCGGCCGACACCCGGCACGGTTGCTGTGATCCCCTGGGCCACCACCGGATCGACGTCCTGAATATCGGCGACGAATCCGGCCTCGCGCACGCCCTGATCCACCGCGCCTTCCACGATGGCGGCGGCCAGCGGGTGCTCGGAGCCGCTCTCCACGTCCGCGGCGATCTTGAGGATTTCCTCCTCCGACCAGCGCGAACCCGGCAGGGTGCGCACGTCGGTCAGTGCCGGACGGCCAAGGGTCAGAGTGCCCGTCTTGTCGACGACCACGGCGTCCACCTTCGCGGCCTGCTCCAGGTGCTCGCCACCCTTGATGAGGATTCCGTCGCGGGCCGCGCGTCCGATGCCGGCCACGATGGATACCGGGATACTGATGACGAGCGCGCCCGGGCAGCCGATGACCAGCAAGGTCAAGGCGAGCTCCGTGTTGCGGGTGATCAGGCCGACCAGGATCGCGCCGATCATGACGGCCGGCGTGTACCAGCGGCTGAATTTCTCCAGGAAGGTCTGGGTTTTCGCACGGTCATCCTGGGCGTCCTCGACGCGGTGGATGATCTTGGCCAGGGTGGTATCCGAGCCGATGTCCACGGCCTCGACGCGCAGCGCGCCGCTGCGCAGCCAGGTGCCGGCGAAGACCTGGTCGCCGTCCTTCTTTTCTGCGGGGATGGATTCGCCCGTGATCATAGCCTCGTCCAGCCCGCCGACGCCGTGGACAATGGTGCCGTCGACCGGCACTTGCTCGCCGTTTTTTACGATGACGACGTCCCCCGGCTCAAGTTCCCACAGCTCCACGACTTCTTCACGGGGGCCACTGGCCCCTTCGCGAAGCACGCGCGCGGTCATTGGTGCTTGATCCACGAGGTCACTGAGGGCCTTGCGGGTCCTCCTTAGGGTTGCCGTCTCGAGCGCCTTACCCAGGGCAAACAGGAAGGTGACGGCAGCTGATTCCCAGTAGTTGTCGATGAAGACCGCGCCCACGGCGGCGGTCACGACGAGCAGGTCGATGCTGATCAGCTTCACGCGCAGGGCCTGCACCGCGCTGATAGCGATGCGGTAGCCCGCGATGAGGGCGGCAACCAGCATGATCCACTCGATGCCGGTGATCCAGCTGGTTGCAATGGCGATGCCCGATGCCACCACTGGTCCCCAATTTTTCACAGTGGTTTTCACTGTGTCAGGGGTATTTTTCTTGCTCACGTCTGCCTCTCTGCGGTCATTCTGGCTGTTAACTATCTGGCGCTTAGTAAGCGCTCGGCTTGGCGTTATAGCCAACGTCCGCGACAGCACCGACGAGGTCCTTAACGCTCAGCGCGTCGGCGTCGTAATCGATGACGATTCGGCCGGAGCTGAACTTCACCTCGGCGCTGTCCACGCCGGACATGCCGTTGAGCTTTGCCTCGATCTTGTTGACGCAGCTCGGGCAAGAGAACTCATCGGCGCGCAGAACGATGTTCTTCAGGTTTGCGTTGGACATTGGGGTCTCCTTTTCCCTCGTGTGTGATTTTCCCCGTTCGTGGGGCTGTGCAAGGGGCTTGATTGCCTGGATGCTTCCTGGTGGTTGCTGTTGTTTCCTTGCTTCAATTCTCAAGTTATGGGGCTTTGCCACGGGCTTCCTTGACGCAGATCAAGTTGAGCGGAATTGGTTCTCGACCGGGGCAAACGCGGGCTTGCGGGTTAGGATCGGGAACATGCCTTCACACTGCTCTGAGCCACACGTCTGCCCGCCCGAGTTGCGGGATCGCGTGATGCAGCACTCCCCTCTCACCAGTAGCTTGGACGCCGCTGGGCGTGCGGCATTCGATTCTCAGGTGGTCGCCCATGCGTGGGCCGAAGGCGAGCCACTGTACACGCAGGGCGAGCCCCTACGGGGGCTATATATGGTGATGTCTGGGGTGGTGCGGCTGACCCAAGCCACGGATCAGGGCCACGAGCTGACCGTGGATCTGTGCGGGGAAGGCGACGTTTTGGGCGCGATGATGCCCGGCGAAGTGCGGGCCACCACGACGGCGTGGGCGAGCACGACTGTGTGCTGCTTGTTCCTGCCGGCAGAGAAGCTGACACGCATGGTGGGCGAACATCCGCAGGTTGGGGCGGCGATGCTGCACCTGCAGCAACGCACGCTGCAGGAGGCGCAGACCCGTAAAGTGCACAATGCTACGGCTCGGGTGCGAAGCCGGGTGCTGGAGACGCTGGGCTACCTGGACGGGAAGTTCGGGCGGAGCCTAAGCAACGGCGGCCGGATCCTCGAGGCCCCTATCCGACGCGAAGACATCGCAGGCCTTGCGGGCACCACACTGGAGTCCACGTCGCGCGAGATGTCCGCGCTGGTCAAGGGCGGGGTTGTAGCCCCGGGGCGGCAGCGGATTGAACTACTCAAGCCCCTG
>DWUR01000071.1 GCA_019120635.1 Candidatus Corynebacterium intestinavium
TTTCCCGCGGTCGTCGCAGCCCACCGGCGCGGCGTCCCGGTGACCTGCCTGCCGGGGCCGTCCGCGGTTCCGACGGCACTGGCGCTCTCCGGGATCGGGGTAGGTCACTTCCGCTTCCTGGGTTTTGCGCCGAGGAAGGACGGCCAGCGCCGCCAATTCTTCGACGCGGCCCGCAGTGGGGACGAGGCCATCTGTTTCTTCGAATCCCCCCATCGGTTGGCCTCCACGCTGGGGATTGCCGCCGAGGTGCTGGGGGCGGAGCGTGCGGCGGCGGTGTGCCGGGAGCTCACCAAGACCTTCGAGGAGGTCAAGGCGGGCACGCTCGCGGAGCTCGCCGAGTGGGCGGCGGCTGGGATCAAGGGGGAGATCACCGTCGTGATCGAGGCGACCGCGGCCGCGGCGGAGGTGGCGCCCGAAGACGTCGTGGGCGAGGTCGAGGAATTTGTGTCACAGGGGCAGCGGCTGAAGGCAGCCGCCGGGGAGGTTGCCGCCTCCCATGGTCTCGGGAAGCGGGATGTTTACGAGGCAGTGTTGGCAGCCAGGGCGGAAAAATAGCCCATCACCTGCAAGCCGAAGTGAATTTGTTATCAGATTGTTATCTCTCGGCGGGGAAGGGCGCCCTGAACAGCGCTATAGCAATTCTGGCAGCCACCTAGAAAACCGCTGTGAGCCCGTTACGAGCCCTATTACGGGACCGAAAACTAGCGAAACAAAAAAATCCCACGCACAGTGGGACAATGAGCAAATCTGAAAACACCCTTGATCAGTTGAAGGAAGGAAGCATCTCGCCGGACGAGGCCCAAGATGCCGCGCGGCTGAGTGAGCCCGCGGATAGCGCCGCGGCCAAGGACGAGCGCGCGGGCATCGACTGGGTCGTCACCGGCACCGCTGCCGCGCTCGTCCTCGCCGTCGTGGCCTGGGGACTCGTGGGCTCCGAGTCCTTCGCCAACTTCGCCAGCCAGGCGCTGGACTACGTCGTGGTCGACTGGGGCTGGCTATTCGTCCTCGCCTCGACCGTGTTCGTCTTCTTCGTGCTTTTCGTGGCTTTCTCGAAGTTCGGCCACATCAAGCTCGGCAAGGACGGTGAGCAGCCGGAGTTCTCAACATTCTCCTGGGTCGCGATGATGTTCGCCGCCGGTATGGGCATCGGCCTGATGTTCTACGGAACCACTGAGCCGCTGACCTTCTTCCGCGACGGCGTGCCGGGGCGCCCGGAGGGCAACGTGGGCGAGGCCTTCGCGTCTACGCTCTTCCACTGGGGTCTGCACCCGTGGTCGCTGTACGCCATCGTTGGCCTGGCCATCGCCTACGGCACCTTCCGCCTGGGACGCAAGCAGCTGCTGAGCTCCGCGTTCATCCCGCTGATCGGCCACCGCCTCGCCGAGGGGTGGCTCGGTAAGCTCATCGATATCCTGGCCATTTTCGCCACCGTCTTCGGTACCGCAGCCTCCCTGGGTATTGGCGCTCGTCAGATCTCCTCGGGCATGGAGATCGTCGACTGGGTCGATAACCCCGGCAACACCCTGATCGTCGGCATCATCGTCGTGCTCGGCATCGCCTTCCTGCTCTCCGCCGCATCCGGCGTGGGCAAGGGCATTCAGTGGATCTCGAATACGAATATGGTGCTGGCCACGATCATCGCCCTGTTCGTCCTCGTTGTTGGCCCGACCGTCGTCATCATGAACATGGTCCCGACGACCCTGGGCAACTACCTGCAGGACTTCTTCGCCATGGCCTCCCGCACCGCACAGTCCTCCGAGGACGCCGGTGACTGGCTGTCTGCCTGGACCATCTTCTACTGGGCATGGTGGGTCTCCTGGTCCCCGTTCGTGGGCATGTTCCTGGCCCGTATTTCCCGCGGCCGCACCGTCCGTGAGTTCATCATGGTGATCCTGCTCGTCCCAACCTCCGTGACGATCCTGTGGTTCTCCATCTTCGGCGGTACCGCCATCCACCTGGAGGAGACCGGCAAGTCCATCTGGGGCGACGGTGACGCCACCAAGATGCTGTTCAACCTGCTGCACGAGTACCCATTCGGCGCGGGCGTGTCCATCATCGCGATGCTGCTGCTGGCCACCTTCTTCATCACCTCGGCGGACTCCGCTTCCACGGTGATGGGCAGCATGTCTCAGCGCGGTCGCCTCGTCGCATCCCCGATCGTCACCGTCCTGTGGGGTGTTCTCACCTGCGCCATCGCGGTGATCATGCTGACCACGGGTGATGCGGACTCGCTGGATAACCTGCAGAACATCACGATTATCGCGGCTTCGCCATTCGTGCTCATCATCATCGCTCTGATGTTCGCCGTGGTGAAGGCCCTGGGCGACGACCCGCTCTACCTGGATCAGAAGAACCAGCGGAGGATGGTGCTGCGCGTGGCCCGCGAATACCGGGAACGCGAAAATCGCGAGATCGTGAAGCGCGCCCTTCGTAAGAAGACCCGCCACGAGGATGTCACCGGCTCTACGGCAGCTGCGTCGTCCCACGCCGCCGTGACGTCAGACGCTAAGGCTGCGGTTGAGGACTCCGCAGGAGCACAGAACTACGCCTCCGAGGACCTCGAGGGTCTGGAGACGATGAGCGTCTACGACGGTGAGAAGGTCGTCGAGGTTGTCGACGCCGAAGACGTCGCCGACTACATCAACAACCGCAACGACGAGGATGCCGACGGGCGCAGCTAAGCCCCACGCGGTCCCTCGTAGAACCCAGCCCCACCTACCCGGTCGGAACTAGCCCCGGGAGGTGGGGCTTTGTTCGCGCAGCAGGCACGGATCTAATAGGGTTTAAGGCATGTCAAAGCGCGTACTCACCTCTGTTGCCTGGCCCTATGCCAACGGCCCCCGTCACATCGGCCACGTCGCCGGCTTCGGCGTCCCGTCCGACGTTTTTGCCCGTTATCAGCGAATGATCGGCAACGACGTGCTGATGGTCTCCGGCACGGATGAGCACGGCACCCCGCTGCTGGTGCAGGCGGATAAGGAAAACACCACGGTCCGCGAGCTCGCCGACCGCTACAACCGCATCATCGTCGAGGACCTCGTGGGACTGGGCCTGTCCTATGACCTATTCACCCGCACCACCACCCGCAACCACTACGCGATCGTGCAGGAGCTGTTCCGCGGGCTCAACGACAACGGCTACATGCTCAAGCAGACCACCCGTGGTGCCGTGAGCCCTTCCACCGGGCGCACCCTGCCCGACCGCTACATCGAGGGCACCTGCCCGCTGTGTGGCGCCACCGACGCCCGCGGCGACCAGTGCGATAACTGCGGCAACCAGCTGGACCCGGCCGACCTGATCGACCCGCGCTCCAAGATCAACGGCGAGACCCCGGAGTTCGTCGACACCGAGCACTTCATGCTCGACCTGCCCGCCCTGGCCGAGGCGCTGGAGGAGTGGCTGAAGGGACGCGATGACTGGCGCCCCAACGTCCTGAAGTTCTCCCTGAACCTGCTGAAGGATATCCGGCCCCGCGCGATGAGCCGCGACATCGACTGGGGCGTGCCCGTCCCAATCGAGGGCTGGCAGGAAAACAACGCCAAGAAGCTCTACGTCTGGTTCGACGCGGTCGTCGGCTACCTCTCCGCATCCATCGAGTGGGCCTGGCGCACCGGCGACCCGGAGGCCTGGCGCAAGTGGTGGAACGACCCGGAGGCCGTGTCCTACTACTTCATGGGCAAGGACAACATCACCTTCCACTCCCAGATCTGGCCAGGCGAAATGCTCGGCTACGCCGGCAAGGGCAGCAAGGGTGGCGAGCAGGGCGAGCTGGGCGAGCTGAACCTGCCCACCGAGGTCGTCTCTTCCGAGTTCCTGACCATGTCCGGCTCCAAGTTCTCCTCCTCCAAGGGAGTCGTGATCTACGTCCGCGACTTCCTCAAGGAGTTCGGCCCCGACGCGCTGCGCTACTTCATCGCCGTCGCGGGCCCCGAGAACACGGACACGGACTTCACCTGGGACGAGTTCGTTCGCCGCATCAACTCGGAACTGGCCAACGAGTGGGGCAACCTCGTGAACCGCACGGTGTCCATGGCTCACAAGAACTTCGGCGTGATCCCGCAGCCGGGCGAGTTCACCGCCGAGGACCAAGAGCTGTTGGATGAGGCGAAGCAGGCCTATACCGTGGTCGGCGACGCACTGCAGCTCTCCAAGTTCAAGGCGGGCATGACCGAGGCCATGCGCATCGCGGCGCGGGCCAACCAGTACATCGCCGCGCAGGAGCCGTGGAAACTGGCGAAGGACGAGACCCAGCGTGAACGCCTGGCCACCGTCCTGTACGTTGCCCTGCAGGTTGTCGCGGACGTCAACACCCTGATGACCCCGTACCTGCCCTTCTCCGCTCAGAAGGTCTTCGAGACCCTCGGTGGCGAGGGGATCTGGGCGGCCCAGCCGGAGATTGTTGAGGTTAAGGACGAATCCCCGCGCACCCCAGTCGGTGTGGGCCTGCCGGAAGAGGGGAGCACCTACCCGGTCATCATGGGTAACTACACCGAGCAGAAGGCCACCTGGCAGCGCATCGAGCTGACCCCGGGCACCCCGCTGAGCAAGCCGAAGCCGCTGTTCCAGAAGCTGGACCCGGAGCTGGCGGAGACCGGCCCGGAGTGGGCGCCGGTCGTCAAGGACTAGCTGACCGGTAGCGTGGGGGATATGTCTAAAAAGAAACGCCCCACGCCCGTCCTGCCGGAGAGCATCGGAGCTCTCTTCGACTCCCACACCCACCTGGCCTCCACCATCGCCAAGGGGGCGCAGGAAGGGCAGGACCGCCGTGCTGCTATCGCGGAGCTCGTCGCCCGCGCCGGGCAGGCCGGGGTGGAGCGGATCTGCACCGTCGGTGACGGGCTGGCCGAGACCGAGCTGGCGCTGGAAGCAGCGGAAAGCTTCGATAACGTCTGGGCCGCCTGCGCGATCCACCCGACCCGCGCCGACGAGCTGGATGAGGCAGCCAAAACCAGCCTCATCGAGATGGCTGCCAACGAGCGTTGTGTGGCGATCGGGGAGACCGGCCTGGACGCGTATTGGATCAAGCACGACGACACCACGCCCTCGCTCGAGGTACAGGAAGCCGCGCTGCGCTGGCACATCGACCTCGCGGTTAGCGCGCGCAAGCCGCTGATGATCCACAACCGCGAGGCGGACGAGGATCTGATGCGCATCCTCACGGATGCCCCGCAGCCCACCGACGTGATCCTGCACTGCTTTTCCTCTCCGCTGGACGTGGCCCGCGAGGCCATCGACCGCGGCTACGTTCTCTCCTTCGCGGGCAATGCGACCTTCAAGCGCAACGAGGAGCTCCGGAAGGCTGCGCGCCTGGCCCCGGCCGAGCAGATCCTCGTGGAGACGGACGCTCCCTATATGACGCCCGAGCCCTTCCGTGGTGCGCGCAACGAACCCGGGTTCGTGGGATACACAGCCCGGGTGCTCGCGGAGGTGCGCGACCAGTCACCGGCCGAATTCGCGGAACTGGTCTGGGCGAATGCCAACCGCGTCTTCGGCCTCCCTGGCTAAGGGCGAGCCAAACCCCGTTATCTTCAGGTCAGGCTCCCCGGTTAAGGGCGAGTCAAACCCCGTTATCTTCCTACGCGACCCAGGGAACCGCAGGCGTCCGGCGCCTTCGGTCCTGGTGCGCAAGCGGGCTGCCGTTGCGCATGTAACGGCCTGTTATTGCTGTTACAGCGCGCATTCCCCGACTGAGGGTGATTTTGCCCACGTCTGTGGATTCTTCTGGCTTTAACTTCATCGTTATCGTATTGTGATAAAAGTTCAGCCCCGCTGGGGGCGAAGCGATCACAAGAAAATCGAGAGGTTTCGAGTGTCTCCTAAGAAGAAGTCCAGCCTGCACCGCATCAACAACACCAACTCCACTCCACTGCGCCTGGCCACCGGCGGCATGCTGGCGACCCTGGTTGTTGGCGGTGGCGTCGCCGCGGCGGCGCACAAGAACATCACGCTGGACGTCAACGGCGAAATCATCGAGGCCAGCTCCGTCACCGGCAACGTCGGCGACATCCTGGACAAGAACGGCGTCGAGGTGAACCCCAAGGACCTCGTTAGCCCGGCTCCGTCCGAGTCTGTGTCCAACAACGACACGATCAAGGTCCGCTCCGCCAAGCAGGTCGCCCTCATCATCGACGGCGAGCGCGAGAACATCGACACGACCTCCGTCACCGTCGAGGAGATGCTGCGCCAGGTCGGCAAGTTCGACGAGACCGCGACCGGCTCCATGTCCACCCCGATGAACACCAAGATCCCGGCCGAGGGCATGGATCTGGACATTACCACCTCGAAGTACTTCACCATCAACGACGGCGGCAAGAACGGCCGCATGAAGCTGCCGGCCCGCACCGTCGGTGACGTCTTCGAGCTGCGCGGCACCCCGCTGGGCAAGGATGACATCGTCACCCCGTCCACGGACACCCCGCTGAAGGAGGGCATGCACATCGACGTCGTGCGTGTCTCCACGAAGGATCACACCTTCGAGCGCGCCATCTCCGCTCCGGTGCGCGAGATCGAGGACGAGAACATGCCGGCCGGCGAGCGCGAGGTCGTCAAGGAGGGCAAGGACGGCAAGGAGCGCGTCAACCTCAAGGTCACCCGCCACAACGGCAAGGTCACCGATCGTAAGGTCATCGACCGCAAGGAGCTCGTCGCACCGGTCGAGCGCGTCGTGAAGGTCGGCACCAAGGAGGAGAAGCCGGCTGGCCCGAAGGCCCCGGCCGTGTCCAACGGCTCCGTGTGGGACGAGCTCGCACAGTGTGAGGCCGGCGGCGACTGGAGCATCAACACCGGCAACGGCTTCTCCGGTGGCCTGCAGTTCACCCCGTCCACCTGGGCTGGCTTCGGTGGCACCGAGTACGCACCGGCCGCCCACATGGCATCCCGCGAGCAGCAGATCGCTGTGGCCGAGAAGGTCCAGGCCGCTCAGGGCTGGGGCGCTTGGCCGGCCTGCACCGCCAAGATGGGCCTGAGCTAAAGCCCGGCCCTTTCCAGGCCCTTACGGCCACACTGGCTTCACAGCCACCCGGCGTGGGCCACGCGCAGAGGAGACACAGCGCGTGGAGCCCACGCCTTTCCCGTCTGACCGGCAGCGTTGGCGCGGCATTTTCGCCCGCCACGCTGCCGGTCGTTTATATTCGAAGGCGTGAATGATGACGTGCGTGCCCAGGATGTCCCGGAGCTAGACGGGGGAGTATCGCTGCTCGGGCCGGTGGAAATCCGCCAGCTCGCTGAGGAGCTGGGGGTCAACCCCACCAAGAAGCTCGGCCAGAACTTCGTCCACGACCCGAACACGGTCCGCAAGATCGTGTCCGCCGCGTATGTCGGCCCGCAGGACCACGTGATCGAGGTTGGCCCCGGGCTGGGCTCCCTGACGTTGGCGCTGCTGGGCGCGGTGGGGGAGGTCACCGCCGTCGAAATCGACCCGCTGTTAGCAGGACGTCTGCCACGCACCGTCGCCGAGCAGGCTGCACCCGTCGCCGATAAGCTCCATCTCATCCTCCGCGACGCCCTCCAGGTCACCGCCGCGGACTGGGTTGAGCAGGGGCTGGCAGAACCCACCGCGCTGGTGGCGAACCTGCCCTATAACGTCTCCGTCCCGGTGCTGCTGCACCTGCTGGAGCAGTTCCCCACGATCAGTAGGGTGCTCGTGATGGTGCAGCTGGAGGTCGCGGACCGGCTGGCCGCCAAGCCGGGCAGCAAGATCTATGGGGTTCCCAGCGTGAAGGCCCGCTACTACGGCGATACCTTCCGCGCCGCGACAATCGGCAAGAACGTCTTCTGGCCCGCCCCGAAGGTGGACTCCGGGCTGGTGCGCATCGACCGCTGGGGCGTGGGGGACAAGCCGGCCGCCCCGTGGGCCGAGGCGGTTGACGCCTCCGGATTCGCGGAGGAGGACGTGCGCCGGGAGACCTTCGCCCTGGCCGACGCAGCCTTCCTGCAGCGGCGCAAGACGCTGCGCGCTGCCCTCTCCGGCCACTTCGGCGGTGCCCAGCAGGCCGAGGACACACTGCGTGCGGCGGGCATCGACCCGAAGCAGCGAGGCGAGAAGCTCGGCGCCGAGGAATTCGTGGCGCTGGCTCTCGCCAGCCTCGTTAGGAAGGAGGGGAAGCAATGAGCCAGCAACACCCCGTTGAAGAGCGCGAGGGCACCCCTCGCATCAGCGTGGCCGCCACCGCGCACGGCAAGATCAACCTCCACCTGGGGGTCGGCGACGTCCGGCCGGACGGTTACCACGAGCTGGAAACCATCTTCCAGTCCGTGAGCCTGAAGGAAACCGTGACCCTCACCGCCGTGCCTCATGGCGAGGACCCCGAGCTCACCGTCTCCGGCCCGGATGCCCACCTCGTGCCGCGCGACCCCAGCAATCTCGCCTGGCGCGCCGTCGAACTCATCCGCGACCTGTGGTGCGAGCGCGCAGGCCTGGCGGAAGATCCGGCCGCAGACCCAGCGACCCGCGCGCCGTCGGTGAGCATCCACATCGATAAAAACGTGCCCGTGGCCGGCGGGATGGCAGGCGGTTCTGCAGACGCCGCAGCAGCCCTCGTCGCCGCCGTGGAATTCTACTTCGGCCGCCAGCCCCTGCCATATCCCACCCCGCGCAAGGCCGTGGCACCCAGCCAGGTGGAGCTGCTGCAGCTCGCCGCCACCCTTGGCGCGGACGTGCCCTTCTGTGTGCTCGGTGGCACCGCGCTCGGCACCGCCCGAGGGGACGAGCTGATCAGCATCATGTCCCAGGGGCCCTATCACTGGGCGATCGCCACCGATAAGCGCGGGCTCTCCACCCCGGAGGTCTTCGCGCAGCTGGACCGCCAGCGGGAGGCCGCGAGCACCGGCAATCGACCGGACGTCCGCGCGCAGGGCACCGAGGAACTGATGCGCGCGCTGGTGACCGGCGACCCGCGCCAGCTCGCCCCGCTGCTGATCAACGACCTGCAGGCACCCGCGATCAGCCTGCTGCCCAGCCTGCGGCAGACGCTGGCGGTAGCCAAAGAGGCGGGCGCGCTCGCGGCGATCGTCTCCGGCTCCGGGCCATCCATCGCCATGCTGTGTGAGGATGAGACCAGCGCCGTGGAGGTCGCCACCGCCGTGTCCGTGGCGGGCAAGGCCAGCGCCACCGTGGTGACGAGTTCACCGGCCTCGGGCGCTCGCGTGGTCCGCAACTAGCCTGGAAGAAGCACAAGAGAGCAGCACAAAAAAGGACACCGCGCCTCGGCAGCCCCGTCGTGAACGCGAAGAACTTAAAGGAGAGCGAAAACCCACCGTGGTGAACCTCATCAACCTGGAAAACGTCGAGAAGTCCTATGGCCTGAAAACCCTGCTGGACAAGGTCAGCCTCGGAGTTAATGAGGGTGACCGCATCGGCGTCGTGGGCCTCAACGGTGGCGGCAAGTCCACCCTCCTGAAGGTCATCGCCAAGCAGGTCCCCGCCGACGCGGGGCGGGTGTCCCACAACAACGACCTTCGTCTGGCGATGGTCACCCAGGACGTCCTCCGGGAGTGCCTCACCGACCCGGATAAGAAGGATCTGACGGTGGGGCAGGCTGTCCTCGACCCGCTGGGAATGGAGACCTACGAGTGGGCCTCTCAGCCCAAGGTGCGCCGCGTGCTGCACGGGCTGGGCATCGTGGAGCTCGGCCTGGACACCCCGGTCTCTCAGCTCTCCGGCGGTGAGCGCCGCCGCACCGGCCTGGCTGCTGCACTGGTCCAGGACCTCGACCTTCTCATCCTCGACGAGCCCACCAACCACCTCGACGTCGAGGGCGTGCAGTGGCTGGCCGAGCACGTCCTGTCCCGCAACACCGCGCTGCTCGTTGTCACCCACGACCGTTGGTTCCTCGACACCGTCGCCACCTACACCTGGGAGGTTCATGACGGGAAGGTGGACGTCTACGAGGGCGGCTACAACGACTGGACCTTCGCCCGAGCCGAGCGCACCCGTCAGGCCAACGCAGCCGAGCAGCGCCGCCAAAACCTCGCCCGCCGCGAGCTCGCCTGGCTCCGCCGAGGGGCACCGGCCCGCACCTCTAAGCCGCGCTATCGCATCGAGGCCGCCGAGGCCATCATCGCGGACGTCCCGCCGCTGCGCGACAGCGTGGAGCTGATGAGCTTCGCTGTCCGCCGCCAGGGAAAGAAGGTCCTCGACCTGGAGGACGCCAGTATCAGCGCGCCGGAAGGTCGGCGCCTCATCGAACACCTCACATGGCGTCTGGGGCCCGGCGAGCGCATCGGCCTGGTGGGGGTCAACGGCTCTGGCAAGACCACCCTGCTGCGCACGCTGGCGGGCGACTACCCGTTGGACTCAGGCAAGCGCATCGAGGGTAAGACCGTTCGCATCGGCTGGCTCCGCCAAGAACTCGACGACCTGGACCCGGAGCGCCGCCTGCTGGACACGGTCACGGACGTGGCCAGCTACGTGACGATCGGGGAGAAGGAGATCTCCGCCTCCCAGCTGGCCGAGCGGCTGGGCTTCAGCCCGAAGCGGCAGCGCACCCCGGTCAAGGACCTCTCCGGTGGCGAGCGCCGTCGCCTGCAGCTCACCCGCGTGCTCATGAGCGAGCCCAACGTGCTGCTGCTCGACGAGCCCACTAACGACCTGGACATCGACACCCTCCAGGAGCTGGAGACGCTGCTGGATAACTGGGCCGGCACCCTCGTGGTGATTTCTCACGACCGCTACCTCATCGAGCGCCTCTGCGATTCCACCTGGGCGCTCTTCGGCGACGGGGAGCTGACAAACCTGCCCGGCGGCATCGAGCAGTACCTCGAGTTGCGCGCCGAGCAGGCCAAGGCTTTAGGCACGGACGAAAACTCCATGAACCTGGGAGGCCAGGGCGGTGACGTCGAGAAAACAGAAAAGAAGGAATCCACCGGCCTGAGCGCGCAGGAGGACCGCGAGCTGCGCAAGCAGATGAACGCGGCGGAGCGGAAGATGGCGAAGCTGGGCGAAAAGATCGCGGGGCTCGAGGAGGAGATGGCAGCGGCTGCAGAGGCGATGGACCACGAGAAACTCGCCGAGCTCAACGAGGCGCTGCAGGCCGCCAACGGCGAGCACGAGGATCTCGAGATGGAGTGGCTGGAGGCCGCGGAGCGCCGTGAAAACGCCTAGTCAGGCCGCGAGAATAAAAAAGATGGCATAGTCCGGTGGCCCGTGGCTAGCATGGGGCCATGATTCTGATTAATGTTCGATACAAGCCACTGGACGAGTACGTCGAGAACTTCCGCGAGCACGTCGCGGAGTTCACCGAGGCTACCCGCAAGGAGCCGGGCTGCCTGTGGTTCGACTGGTTCCGCAACACGGATGACCCGAGCGAATACATCCTCATCGAGGCTTTCGAGGACGACGCTGCGGAGGCACACGTGAACTCCGAGCACTTCAAGAAGGCCACGGAGCTGTTCCCGAAGATCCTCAAGGAGACCCCGCAGATCATCAACACGCTGATCCCGGGGAAGACCGAGTGGGACCGCATGGCGGAGTTCCAGGTTGATTAACAATTTCTGTGGCGGCGCGCCGGGAACCCCGGCCCGTCGCCACAGGTATAGCTAGCGAAGAAGCGATCAATTAAGGGTGGGTATCGTGACGCAGTTTATTTCTACATTGGTCGAAGGCCGGACGGGAATCATCGAGCTCGACCGTCCGAAGGCGCTGAACTCCCTCAATCCGGAGATGATCGCGGGGATCCGCGAAGCTGTGGATGCCTGGTTGGACGACGCCGCTATCGAGCAGGTACTCATCCGTTCCAGCAGCGAGCGGGCGTTCTGCGCGGGGGGCGACGTCCGTTCCGTGGCCGAGGAGGACGCCGCTGGCCTCCACCAGTCCGGTGACGAGTTCTTCACGGCGGAGTATGGGCTGAATCGCCGCCTGGCTACCTACCCGAAGCCCATCGTTGCCATCTGGCAGGGGGTGGTGATGGGCGGCGGCTTCGGGATCTCGGCCCATGGCTCCCACCGCGTCGTCGGGCCCAAGGTGATAGCGGCGATGCCGGAGGCGGCGATCGCTTTTGTTCCGGACGTCGGCATGACCCACCGCCTGAATAACCTCACGCCCCCGGAGGGGTATGCGGAGAAGCTCCCGGAGGCAGGTGCGCTGGCGGTGTTCCTCGGAACGACCGGGTGGCGAATGAATAGCGCCGACCTGCTGGCCACGGGCCTGGCTACGCACTACGCACCCGATCCGCAGGCCTTCGGCGACGCGGTGGGGGCGAAGGGACTCGCCCGCGCGCTGCGGGAAGACGCTCAGGAACCGGCCACGGCGCTGGCAGACGGCGCCCTGGCTGAGCCCTCTAACCTCGTCGCGAATGCGCAGCTGATCAGCGAAATCTTCGGCGGGGAGACCTGGCTGGACATCGAAAGGGCGCTTGCTGCGGCCAGCGCCCCAAATGAGGCGGGGCAGAGGTTCCTTGACGACGTGCGCGCGGCGGTGAAGAAGGCGAACCCGACCAGCCTGGTGGCGATCACCGAGATCATGCGGCACGCCCGCCACACAGACCTGGCCACCGCGCTGCGCAACGAATTCGCGGTGGGAGCTGCCTTGCGGCGCGACCCCAACTTTCCCGAGGGCATCAGGGCAGTGCTGGTGGACAAGGACCAGTCGCCCCAGTTCGAACCCTCGGATGCTTCCGCAGTTGACCCGTCCGTGTGGCGGGAGATGCTGGAGTCCTAACCCGGCTTAGTTTGAGCCGAAACCGCGCTCCAGGCGGTCGAATCCGGTGTTGAGAATGTCCTCGAGCGCCTCTTCACCGGCGTAGCCCGGGTTGTTGGCGATCTCGGTCGCCGCATTGACCATCGCGGTCACGGCGTTGATCAGCAGGTGGATCTCGACGAGGCTGAGAGCGCCATCGCAATAGCGGTGCACCGCGTGCGTGAGGCTGCCGAAGATCTCGAGCAGCACGTCTGTGCCCTCGCGGTCCATCTGCACCGTCATGTGCTCACCGAGGGAGGACGCGAGGTTGATCGCGGGCAGCGGGTTCTCGCCTGAGGTCATGATCTCGTGGGTGATCCGGCGCAGCAGCTGTACCGGGGTCAGTCCCGGCTCGGTCCGGTCGATCCACTCGGCGATCCGGCGCACGTAGGTCTCGATGAAGTACAGGAACGCCGCGTCGCGGTTGGGGAAATAGTTGTGGAAGGTGCGGGAGGAAACCCGGGCGCGCCGGGTGATCGCCCGGATGCTGGCGCCGTCGGAACCTTCCTCGAGCATGAGCTCGGCCGCCGCGCGGGCGAGGGCGTCACGGGTATCGGCCTTCTTCCGGGCCCGTAGGGTACGTAGCTTCTTCGCAGCACCCTCGACGACCAAGGGGCGTTGGCCTTCAGAGCCTCCGCCGGGGGGAGTGCGTGAGTTGTTCTGTGTTTTGCTCAACTCGAACCACCTAAATGACTATCTCTTCGCCCCTGACGTGCGGGGCAAACTTTAAAGGGGCTATTCCCTATTTGGCACAAAACTACGTGAAAATCTGTTCATCAATTATAGCTGAATATGTAGCTATACTATGGAATAGGCGGATATTCATCGACTGCCCTTCCGTGGTTGGGTGTCCTGCGGTGCGTATCGCACCGCAGGGGGTGAGCGCAGCGGTCGGATATTCGGTCGGCAGCCGCCTCAAGGAGGGTGTCCAAAATCACGGGCCGCAGGCTCTCGCGGATGCGCGTTGTCAGCTGGTTCCCAGTATTCTATTAACTATGAATAATGCGATCGCCTTTCAGGGTCCGCACAACCCCCACCCGAAGAAGCTGAAGAAGAAGGCTTATGAAAAGGAGCTCAAGCGCCTGCAGGCTGAGCTCGTTGAGATGCAGCAGTGGGTCGTTGAGACCGGCGCCCGCGTCGTCATCATTATGGAAGGGCGCGACGCCGCCGGTAAGGGATCGGCCATCAAGCGCATCACCCAGTACCTCAACCCGCGCACCTGTCGCGTCGAGGCGTTGCCGGCTCCGACCGAGCGCGAGAAGGGCCAGTGGTATTTCCAGCGCTATGTGGAAAAGCTGCCCACGGCCGGCGAGATCGTGATCTTCGACCGCTCCTGGTACAACCGCGCCGGTGTGGAGCGTGTCATGGGCTTCTGCACCACCGATGAGTACCGCCGCTTCCTGCACCAGGCCCCGATCTTCGAGCGCCTGCTCGTTGAGGACGGCATCATCCTGCGCAAGTACTGGTTCTCCGTTTCCGACGAGGAGCAGTACGCACGCTTCACCTCCCGCCTCGAGGACCCGCTGCGTCGCTGGAAGCTCTCCCCAATGGACCTGCAGTCCATCACCCGCTGGGAGGATTACTCCCGCGCCAAGGACGCCATGTTCGTCCACACGGATATCCCATCGGCCCCGTGGTACACCGTGGAGAGCGAGGACAAGAAGCGCTCCCGCGTGAACGTCATTGCTCACCTGCTGGATTCCATCCCGTACCACCACATCGAGCGCGAGCTGCCGGAGATCCCGGAACGACCTGCCTCCGAGTCCAACTACCAGCGACCGCCGCGCGAAGAGTTCCGCTACGTGCCGGACTACGCCGCCAAGCTCGAGGTCGACGAGGAGTCCAAGGGCAAGGACTCCAAGAAGTCCTAAAACCCGCCGATGGGGTAGTGGGGGCGTTGTGCTAGTAGCCTAGGGCGTCATGCTGCATGCCGTTTCCTTCGCGCTGGTTGATTCGCTCAACGCGCTGCTCATCGGAGTCATCGTCGCCCTCGGCGTGATGCTGCCACCCGCCGCGCCCTACCGGCGCATCGCCACGCTCGTGGTGGGCGGGGACTGGCTCGGCGTGCTTGTTCTTTCTGTGGTGACGATGTTGGCCTTCGACGGCCTCGGTGACGCGGTCACGCGAGCGCTGGACTCCCCGGTCTTCGCGATCGTCCTCATCGCTATCGGTGTGCTCACCCTCGTGCTCACGCTGCGCAGCAAGCCGGGTACTGAGCAGTCCCAGCTGCTCAACCGGATGGTGGGGCCACTGACCACCCCGTCTGCCGCGACCTTCGGCCTGGGATTCCTGCTCGGCGTGGTTCAATCTGCCACTTCCGCGCCCTTCTTCACCGGCCTGGCATACCTCTCCGCGGGGGACTATTCCGCCGTGCTGCGCTACGTGGGCCTGATCTTCTACGCCAGCCTGGCGCTCAGCCTTCCTGCGGTGAGCGCCGTGTTCGTGGGCCTCGTGCGTGCTTACCCGAACGGAGCATTCGGCTCGGCGATGGCAGCCATGCGGGAGCGCAAAGCCGCGATGGCCAAGGCTGCTGGCTACCTGGTCGCGGCTGTTCTCATCCTCTTCGGCGCCTCGCTGCTGCTCTAGATTTCCTCTTTGAGGACGTCAACGGCCCCGCTGCTTGAAAGCAGCGGGGCCGTTCGTGGTTCCGGCTGCGCGGCGGTCTCGAGGCCGCGCCATGCCCACCAGGGCGGGGCTAGTCCGCGACCAGCGTGTCCAGAGTCAGATCCGGGAACTCCTTTTCGATGAAGGCCAGCTTCCACTTATCGCCGAACAGAGCGATGAGCTCGCCATCGCCGCGGGTGAAGATCTCCACGCCACGCTGGCGTCCCAGCTGCGGGGCGGAGGCCTCGTCGGTGCGGCGGGCCACCGAATACGGCACTGGCTCGGTGACCGTCTCCACGTTGTACTCCGCGGCCATGCGCCCCTGCATCACTTCGAACTGCATCGGGCCGACCGCGGCCATCACCGGGGCGGCGTCGCCGCGCAGGTCGTTGCGCAAGATTTGCACAACGCCCTCGGACTCCAGCTGCTCCAACGCCTTGCGGAACTGCTTGTACTTGCCCAGGGACTTCGCGCGTAGCGTTTGGAAGTGCTCCGGGGCGAACTGCGGCATCGGCGGGAACTGTACCTTCTTGCCGGTATAGATCGTGTCGCCCGGTGCCAGCGCACCTGCGTTGACCAGGCCGATGATGTCGCCCGGATAGGCGGTCTCCACCGTCTCGCGGGTCCGGCCGAACATCGTCAGTGCGTGCTTGGAGGAGAAGCTGCGGCCCGACTGGGCGTGGGTGACCTGCATGCCCCGCTCGAACTCGCCGGAAATGATTCGCATAAACGCCAGGCGGTCGCGGTGGTGGGCGTCCATGCCAGCCTGCACCTTGAACACCACGCCGGAGAAGTCATCCCCGGTATCGCGGAACTCCTGCACCGCAGCGGAGGCGCCGGACTGGGCGGCCAGCGCCTTCTCATCGGATGCTCGGCCGGCGGGGGAGGGGGCCAGCGCGCACAGGGTGTCCAGGATCTGGTGCACGCCGAAGTTCAGCATCGCGGAGGCGAAGATCACTGGGGAGGTCACGCACTGCAGGAAGAGCTCCTGATCGTGCAGTGCACCGTCGGCGGCCAGCAGCTCGGCCTCCTCGACGGCGGTCTCCCAGGCATCCCCCTCGCGCTCAGCGGCCTCATCCGGGGTGTAGTGCTCCTCCGGGGCGATAGTCGAACCGCCGGCGGTGCGGGTGAAGTGGATGTACTCCTCCGCGTTGCCGTCCTCGTCGATACGGGCGAGTCCCCGGAAATCCCCGGCCTCACCGACCGGCCAGAACAGCGGGGTGGGCTGCAGGCCGATCTCGCTGACGATCTCCTCCACCAGGTCCAAGGCGTCCCGGCCCACCCGGTCCCACTTGTTAATCACCGTGACGATGGGCAGCCCACGGGCCTTACACACCCGGAACAGCTTCAGCGTCTGCGGCTCCAGACCCTTACCGCCGTCCACGAGCATTACCGCGGCGTCCACGGCGGAGAGCACGCGGTAGGTGTCCTCCGAGAAGTCCGCGTGGCCCGGGGTGTCCACCAGGTTGATGACGTAGGGCTCGCCCTCGTGCCCCTCCGGTGCGTAGTCGAACTGCAGTGCCGAGGAGCCGATCGAGATACCGCGGTCCTTCTCCATCTCCATCCAGTCGGAAACGGTGGACTTGCGTCCGGCCTTGCCGTGCACCGCGCCGGCCTCCTGGATGACGTGGGCGTGCAGCGCCAGTGCCTCGGTGAGGGTGGACTTACCGGCGTCCGGGTGGGCGATGACGGCGAAGGTACGGCGTCGGGTTGCTTCAGCAGCAGCGTGGGCGTTCATGAGTACCCAGGGTAGCGCCCCACAGGCCCCCAGCCCGAATCTCTCCAGCCGCTGGGCAGGGGGCGGGGCCCGTCGGCTAAACTTTCACACCATGTCCAGCACTGACCCCCAGTACGTCGCGATCGATACGGTCGTGCCCGCAGTACTTGGGATCGTGCTGATGATCCTGATCTGGGCGACCCTGCGCTCCATGCTGGTGCTCTCATCGGAGGACCGGATGCTGGGGGTGCGCATCCCCCGGATTAAGCGCCTGAACCCTGTTGTCTTGGCGGCGAAGTCCGACTTCAAGAAGGCCAACACGTGGGTGCTGCTGCTGTTCGCCATCGCGGTGCTGATCGCGCTGGCACAGGGGGCGCACCGCCTGGTGGTGTGGGGTTGCGTGGTGCTGCCCGTGCTCCAGATCTGCGCGGGCTTGTGGTTCTGGGCAAAGGGGCGCCGAGCCATCCGGCAGGAGCGCAGGCTTTCGCGGTGGTGGGAGATCGGCGATGAGAATGCGGATTTCGCGGACGCGGAATCGGCCTCCGAGTCCGCCCGCAAGCAGTACGCCCACTATCAACAGCAGCCCGGCACCGTGCCCCGCTCCTTCGACCAGCTGGTGTACCCGAAGTCCGCGGGCTGGTTGTTCATCCTCGCTTACGGTGTGGTGGTCGCCGCCGGTGTGGTGGTGTGGTGGAACACCGACGTGCACAGCGGCCGGGAACTGTGGCAGGTCTACCGCACCCCGTTCTGCGCGGCGCTGCTGGCCCTGGTGGCCTTCGTCGCTTCCTACTGGCTGAGCTTTTACAACCCTTCGGCTCGCGGTCAGCAACGTGGCTCGGAGCTCATTGCGTGCATGGCGAGGCTGCAGCGAGGGATCGCGTTGCTGGTGCTGATCGGCCTCATTGTGGTGAACGTGGGCGTAATCACACCGGCTGTCCCTGAACTCGCGGAGTACACAGACATGGTGGGCGCCCTGCGGGTCGCAGGCTGGGTATGCGCCGCCATCGTGCTTGCCGTGGATATCCTCTGGCCTGCGTTAACGCTGTGGAGGCTGCGCAAGAACGCAGCGGCGAAGCAGTACTCCTAACGCGCGGGGAGAGACACGTCGCCGAGCCGGGCTTGGGGGAGGCGGAGAGAGAAAAAAGGGGGCAACACTAGGGGTGGAATCCCACTTTCAACCCCAAGACAATTAGGGTTTAGGGTGGTTAATCTTTACCCCTTTAATTTTTGGAGGTCTCATGTCCGCTTCTGCGTCCATCGACAAGCAGCAAGCTGATTGGAACGAGCGCGTCGCCCTGGCGGAAAAGATGATCCCGCTGCTCGGGCAGCTCCGCCGCGAAAAGAACGTCGTGACGTCCATCTTCGGTCGCCAGCTCATCAACGTTGCTGAGACCGACATTCTGAAGCAGCACCGCTTCGCACGTCGCATCATCAACAACGACCTGCCGATCGCGCACACCATGCCGATCCTCGAGCGCATCGCAGAGCTCGACCTGAACACCGTCGCCGCGGACCTTGGCGCCCTGGCCACCGCATTCGAGGACAAGGGTGGCGATTTCGGAGACACTGCCGCCATCGATGAGTTCCTCAAGGAGCAGTTCGCCGACGTCATCGGCACCCGCGGTGACACCCCGACCACCGACGTCGTCCTCTACGGCTTTGGCCGCATCGGCCGCCTCCTGGCCCGCATTCTGCTCGCCCAGAGCTCCGAGAAGGCCGGCCCGCGCCTGCGTGCCATCGTCGTCCGTAAGAACTCCGAGGACGACCTGCAGAAGCGTGCCTCCCTGCTGCGCCGCGACTCCGTCCATGGCAGCTTCGACGGCACCATTTGGGTCGACGAGGAGAACAACGTCATCTGGGCCAACGGCACCCCGATCCAGGTCATCTACGCCAACAAGCCGGCCGAGATCGACTACACCGAGTACGGCATCGACAACGCCATCGTCGTCGACAACACCGGTGTGTGGCGCGACCGTGAGGGCCTGGGCCAGCACCTGCAGGCCAAGGGTGTTGCACGCGCGCTGCTCACCGCACCGGGCAAGGGCGACATCAAGAACC
>DWUR01000072.1 GCA_019120635.1 Candidatus Corynebacterium intestinavium
GGTGACCAACGTGGTCCGCAAGAAGAACGTCAACAACGCCGTGATCGCAGGTCACTGCATTGCCGGCCATGTCACGCAGATCCGCCACAAGGGCCAGGTCATTGCAGATGCTGCGGACGTCCGCGCCGGCCGGCATATCGTCCAGGGCAACAAGCACCCCGGCGGTCACTTCATCAACGACTTCGGCTACTTCCGCCTCAAACCACACGTCAAGGTGCAGTACAACGTTGTCCGCCTGGACCGGGTCCACCCAGTCCACCAGCCAGCTAGTGCTGCGACCCGCGCGATCCACCGCCGTGCGGTGAGCGCGCCCTTCGGCGCCCCACTGCGTGTCCACCAGGGCATGATCGGGCGCATCGCCTGCAAGGAGGGCAACACCACCGGGCTGACCTGCGGCCCGATCGACCGTGTCAACGAAAAGACCCAGGACGTCTCCGGACTCATCCCGTCCCTCCCAGGTGACTCCGGTTCGCCGCTCTACCTGCTGGGCCGCGACGGCAAGCGCCACCTCATCGGCCAGCTCGCCGGTGGAACCCTCTACGCCTACAAGTCCTACGACGGCTACGTCCACAACCTCGCGCGTATCAAGTAACGCCGCGACCGGCGACGTCGTCGTCAGGGACGCCGCGATGACGGGCGTCCCCACCAGGGTCCCCGCCCCCTAACGGTCCCCGTCCCCAAACGGTTCCCGCCCCTCTACCGGCAGCTGAAGACAAGCCCGCCGGTCAGAGGGGCTTTAGCATGCTTAGCACCCCCAAGTAACCAAAATGCTCATAATGTATTAAGTTTTACTTGTAGATATACGGGCATAGTTACCGAAGGGCGAAACAATCGTGGGGATGAAGAAGTTCGCAGCAAAGCTCGCCGCCGCAGCACTGACCGGAGTGCTCGCACTCGGCGGAGCAGCCACCATCGGGAGCGGGGCGAATAACGGCCTGTTGGCCAGCGCGGATGCCGCCCCAGTCGGCTCCGGCTTCGCCTTCACCCCAACCGCGTAGGGAGCCTGCACCAGCACCATGGTGGTCGCCATCCCCGGCGGCGGCAATACAGTCGACGGTGCGCCAGACTCCGTCCCGCACGGCTTCCTCGTCGGGCAGGTGGCCAACCAGCTCAGCGCACACGGCATCGCCCAGCGCACCGTCAGCTACCGAGCAGCCCCCTTCTTCGCGCTAAGCTACGACCAGTCCATGCGCCAGGGCTACGCGAAGGCCCGCCACTTCATCGCCCAGACCGCAGCGCACTGCCCGAACGCGAAGTTCGCGCTCGTCGGCTTCTCCGAAGGCTCGGACATCGCCTCCCACATCATCGCAGACATCAACGCAGGTCGCGGCCCGATACCAGCTAAGCGCTTCGCCACCACTGCGCTGATCGCCAACCCGCACAACGGCCCGGAGGGCAAGCACAAGGGCGGCACCCTGCGCGACGGGGAGGGCATCCTCGGTGCCATGCGCGGTTACGGCAAGCTCGGCGACCGCGTGCTCGACATCTGCAACATCGATGACTTCGTCTGCAACCGCTACGCCGCCACCCCGGGCACGCGCGCGCTCGCAAAGAACGTGCTACACGCCTCCGCAGCTAACGGTTTCGCCGGCCTGAACCCGATGCAGGTCGTCGGCGAGGCCCCGCGCATCGCGATGGGTACCCGCCAGCACACGAAGACCTACCAGTACGTCAGCCCGATCCCGCACGCCGTCGGCCACCTTCTCGCCCACCGCGACCTTCCGAAGGCCGAGGACTAGGACGTCAAGCCGGGGCGCCGTCCGCGTCAAAGTCACGGCGCAGCTCGGAACTGTAGCTAGGAACCATGAACGGGTCAGCACGCTCACCGTGCTGGCCCGTTTGGCTATTTTCGGATTCGCTACGCCAATCCTGCGGGATCGGCAGCCTCCGCAACAACCGCATCGGCAAAGCAGCGGTGCTTGGGAAGAAGTGCGCAAAAGGCGCACTTTCTGCACTTTCGCTTGAGGAGCACCCTTTTTCGTGTTGTTCTAGAAGAACAATACAAAAAGGCGAGTAAAACTCCTGAGGTGGTACCCATGTCCCAACCCGCTAACAACACCGACCGTGAGTCGGGGCCGCCGGGGGACATCACCGCCGGCCGGCGCTTCAGATTTCACACTGACCCACCGGTATTCTGGCCATCCGTCTTGGTCATTCTCGCCTTCGTGGTGTGGACGCTTGTCAGCGTCTCTACCGTGACGTCGACCTTTTCAACCGCCGCCGACTGGCTGAAGGAAAACCTTGGTTGGTTTTACATCCTCGGCGTGACCACCTTCCTGGCGTTCCTCGTGTGGATCGCGATCTCCCGTTTCGGTCGCATACGCCTCGGCGGTGACGACGAACGACCCGAACACTCCACCCCAACCTGGTTCGCCATGCTATTCGCAGCGGGCATCGGCACCATCCTCATGTTCTGGGGAGTCGCCGAACCCCTGAACCACTTCGCCAACCCACCGATGGCCGACGTTGAACCGAAGTCCGCTGATGCCGCACGGCAGGCGATGAGCTTCACCTTCTACCACTTCGGCCTGCACACCTGGACCATCTTCGCATTGCCGGGCCTGGCTTTCGCCTACTTCATCTACAAGCGCAAACTGCCCGCCCGCGTGTCCTCAATCCTGGCGCCACTGCTGGGCTCCCGTATTTACGGCCCGCTGGGGCGTACCGTCGACATCATCGCCATCGTGGGCACCGTCTTCGGTGTCGCGGTATCCATCGGCCTGGGCACAATGCAGATCAGCGCCGGTCTGAACCGCCTCTACGGACTCGACGAATCCGTCGTGGTCCAGGTCCTCCTGATTGTCATTGTGTCCCTGGTCGCCTGCGTGTCCGTGGCTCTGGGGCTGGACAAAGGAATCAAGCGCCTGTCGAATGCGAACATCGTCGCCGCGATTGTCCTGCTCATCTTCGTGCTGCTCGCCGGCCCGACCCTGTACCTGCTACGCGGCACGATCGAATCCGTCGGCGGGTACATCGTCGAACTGCCTCGCCTGGCGTTGTGGAACGATGCCTTTGAGGAGAACCCCGGCTGGCAGGGTGGATGGACCGTCTTCTACTGGGCCTGGACCATCACGTGGGCACCATTTGTGGGTATCTTCATCGCTCGCATTTCCCGGGGGCGCACCATTCGTGAATTCGTCACTGGAGTCCTCGCGCTTCCGGTCGGCTTCTCGCTGATCTGGTTTGGTGTGTTCGGAATGGCCTCGTTCCGCGTGGAGGAGGAATCCGGCGGCCTCGTCGACGTCGTGGTCGACCAGGGGGACGTGCCAGGCGCACTGTTCGAATTCCTTTCGAACTTCCCGTGGGCTCCCGTTATGTCGCTGTTCTCCGTACTCATCGTCGTGGTCTTCTTCACCACGTCCGTCGACTCCTCGTCGATGGTGCTGGACATGATGGCCAACGGCGACGAGCGTCGGTCCACTCCGGTGCAACGTGTCCTGTGGGTTGTGCTTATCGGCATGGTCGCTGGGGTGCTGCTCGTCGGTGCGGGTGAAACCGGGCTGGTTGCGCTGCAGGACACAATCACCGTCGTCGGACTGCCGTTCTTCATCCTTGGGTTCATCATGATGGCCTCGCTGATCAAGGGCATCAGGGACGACGCCGCTGCCCGGCCGGAACCGCGAACCCGGCAGTGGTCGCCTGCATTCACACCCGAATCGCTGGAGGCACAGGAGTCCACCCCGGCGCCCGGATATGGGCGTGATGGCCAGCCGGTGCCGGCACCCATCCTCGATGAAGATGGCAGCCTGATCATCCCCACCGGAGCTGTCTTCGAGGGAGACATCACCGTCCACGGCGACATCAACCGGGAAGCCGAGACGGAGGATTCTGCCGCCGAGGTCATTGCGGACACCACCGCGACGGACCTTCCGGATAGCGCCGACGACCCGACCCCCGACGGGGCGCGCGAGACCGAGCGCTGACCCCTGGTAACGCTTAAAGCCCCACCCCCTCGGCAGATGCCGGGAGTGGGGCTTTAAACTGGGTTTTCGCTTACGTCCGGTTCGCGAACGCCAACCCTGCTAGATCGGCAGCTTCCGCAGTACCCACATCGGCAGGTGCTTCAGCACCAGCATGATCGGGCGGAACAGCGGGTGAACCCAGACGATCGTCTTCTTATCGTCCACCGCCTTGGCGATTGCCTTCGCCGCGTCGGTCTTATCGACGGTCAGCGGGGCGTCGTCCAAATCCTTCGTCATATTCGTGCGGACCTGGCCCGGACGAACGGTCAGCACGCGCACCCCAGTGCCGCGCAGCGCCTCGCCGAGCAGGCGGTAGAAGCCATCCGTGCCGGCCTTCGTGGAGCCGTAAACGAAGTTCGAACGGCGCACCATCTCACCCGCGACGGTGGAGAAGGCGACGATCTGGCCGTGGCCCTGCTCCTTCATCTTCTGGCCTAGCAGCACACCGACGGAGACCGCGCCGGTGAAGTTCACCTGTGCGGCCTGCACGGCCAGCTTCTGGTCCTGCCACTGCTTCTCGTTATCGCCCAGGATGCCGAACGCGACGATCGCGATATCGATATCGCCGGCCTCGAAGGCCTTGTCGATGACCGCCGGGTGGGAATCGAAATCCACCGCATCAAAGGCCAGGGTCTCCACCTCGGACGCACCGGCGGCCTGGCAACGGCGGGTGGCGTCGTCCAGGCTCTCGCCCTCGCGGGCAGCCAGAACCACGCGCGCCGGGCCACGGGAGAGGAACTCCTCCACCACGGCCAGGCCCATGTCGGACGCACCGCCGAGCAGCAGGATGGACTGTGGCTTTCCTACAGCATCAATCATGAAATAACTCCTTTAAAAGGCTCGTCGGTGTTTAGTGCAGCTCGAGGCGACGGGACATATCGGAAGCGAACACGCCCGTCGGGTCGATGTTGTGGCGGGTCTCCAGCCAGCCAGGCAGACCCGGGTACATCTTGTGGAAGTTCTCCGCGGAGGTGCGGGACTCCTTCGCCAGGTACAGGCGGCCACCGAACTCCATGACGCGGCGATCCAGGTCGTCCAGGAACGCGCCCAGGCCCGGGCGGATCGGGAAGTCCACGCACACGTTCCAGCCCTTCATCGGGTAGCTCAGCGGCGCGCGGTTGCCCTCACCGAAAAGCTTGAAGACGTTCAGCGCGGAGTAGTGGCCGGACGCCTGGATGTCGCGGATGATCTGCTTGAACGGCTCGACCGCCTCCGTCGGGACGACGAACTGGTACTGCAGGAAGCCCTTGGAACCGTAGCCGCGGTTCCACTCACCGATGAGGTCCAGCGGCTGGTAGAACTGCGTGAGGTTCTGGATCTGGTTCCGCGCCGGCGAGCCCATCATGTAGTAGGCCTCGCCGATCGCCATCAGGGAGAGCTTGTTCATCGTCCAGGACGGGAAGATGTCCGGCACGGTCATCAGCTGCGGGGCGTTGAACTTCAGCGGGTCCTTCGCCAGCTTCGGGGCGAACTCCTTCAGCTGGTCCAGCGTGGCCAGGGAACCACGGGAGATGGTGGAGCGGCCGAGCTTCTTGCCGCCGGAGATCGCGTCGAACCAGGCGGAGGAGTACGTGTAGTTGTGCTCCGAACCGTCGGAGTGGAACTCGATCGTCTCGTCCAGCGTGTTCGTGCGGTCGGTATCCGCGATGAAGTAGGCGGTCTCCGTGCGCGTCATCTCGATGCGGGCGCGCAGGATGATGCCCGTCAGGCCCATGCCGCCGACGGTGGCCCAGAACAGCTCGCCCTTCGGGTCATCCGGGGTGCCCTCCGGCTCCAGGTGCAGGACGCGGCCGTCGGCGACGAGCAGCTCCATGGACAGGACGTGGTTGCCGAAGGAACCCGCTGAGTGGTGGTTCTTGCCGTGAATATCCGGCCCGATTGCGCCACCGATGGTGACCTGGCGGGTGCCCGGCAGGACGGGGACCCACAGGCCGTAGGGCAGGGCGGCCTTCATCAGCTGGTCTAGCGTCACCCCGGCGTCAACGTCCACGATCGCCGTGTCCGGGTCGATGTCGTGGATCTTGTTGAGCTCCCGCATATCGATAACGAGACCGCCGGCGTTGTTGGTTGGGTCGCCGTAGCTGCGGCCCATCCCGCGGGCGATGACGCCGCGCTGCAGGTGGCTGGGCTTATCCGCGTTATCATCCGCGACCTGGGCCACGGCCTTCGCGATGGTCTCCACATCTGGCGTGGACAGCACCTCTGCCGTGGTGGCTTGAGTGCGGCCCCAACCGGTCAGGGTCTTTGTAGTTGTATGGATGCTCATGGGTTTCCAGCGTAGCGCCGTAGCCTGCGAATAGCCTGCTAAAACAGTCGTTTCGCTAGTACAAATCCATGATGTCGCGTATCTCACTCCCGTGACGCGTGGGAGGGCAGGTTCACGCGCCGGGCGGGGCGCGCTACGGGAACCTTTAGCGAGCTTAGAGGGCGGAGCCGATGCCGATCGCCTTGAGCGTGCCCTCCACGATCCAGGTGGCAATGGCCATGAAGATCGCGCCGAAGAACGCTGCCCAGAAGCCACTAACCACCAGGCCGTTGCCGATGCCGCTGGAGATCCAGCCCACCAGCGCGAAGAGCAGGGCGTTCACGATCAGCGAGAACAGCCCCAGGGTGAGGATCCGCAGTGGCAGGCTGAGCAGCCGAACGACCGGGGCGATGAAGGCGTTGACGAACATGAACACCAGCGCAGCCCAGATGAAAGCGCCCACACCACCCATCACGGAAACGCCAGGAATAACCAGAGTGACCAGCCACAGCGCGACGGCCGTGACCACAACGTCGAGTGCAAAACGCATAAGAATCCTTCGTTCTTCAATCGGTGCGCCCCGGGTAGTCGCGCCGGGTGCAAACCAGCGCCGCACCGGGTGTGAACCAGCGCCGGGCCCGCGGAGGGCGAGAGGCAGGCTGGCGCATTGCAGCACACGGGGCACAACAGCCGGACAAAAAGTAGCTAACACCAGTATATCTGCGCTTTAAGCGCATGTCTGGGGTTGTGGCGCTCCCGCTAGTACAGGTCCATGATTTTCCGGATCTCCTCCGGGAGCTCCTCGACGCTGGTGATCTCCGGGCCGTCATAGTCGCGCAGGATGTCGCGCACCCGCTGGCGGCTCGCCGAGTCCATGATCGGCAGCTCCTGGGCCATCATCCGCGTCATCCACGAGTTCAACGGCAGCTGCGTGCGCTCCGCAGCCTCATAGGTCGTTTCCTCCCCGACGCCACCGACCCGCATTGGTGGCTCCCTCTGCTCTTTCGGCTGCTTGCCGACGATATTGGAGAGGCCTGTGCTGATTTTTTCGAAGAGTCCTGCCATGCCTAGGGATTCTAGCTGGGGCCGCAGACACGCCCCGCCCGCTGCTGCGGTCCAGCCGGGGGCGCGTCTGGTCGCCGAGGTAAAATGCTGAGCATGAAGAAACCACCACTCGCGTTTGAAGCTTTGGCCGCCGCCGCAGGAACGGCTGCGTTCTACGGGATCAAGGACTTCCTGCCCGCTAGCCGGCGCCGTGGCTGGTTGAGGGGCGCCGCACTGGTCGCCGGAATCGGCCCCTACGTGGTGCGTTCCACCGCCGACACGATGGAATTCGCGAAGGAGGAGTTCGCGCAGGAGAGCAGGCAGACCGCCGAGCTGCGCAAGATTCTCGACGGCGCCCGCGCCCGCCAGGCAGGGTCTGTGTCGCTGGACGGTGACGTCGCCGACCTCGCTGCGGGGAAGGACGTCGCCGTCGATGGGGACGCCTTCAACGACGACGTCGTCCCGGACGGCGCGGTCGGCAACGGTGCCGTTGATGACGGTGCGGTTGACGAGGACGGGGAGGACGCAGAGGAGATCTGGCCGCCGAATGATCCTCGCTGGTGGGACCGGGTATTCAGCCTGCCGCCTTATGCCGTGCTGCCCGGGGCTGCGGTGGTGTTGGTGCTCGCTGTGACGGCGGGGGTGCGCATCGACCGTGCGATCCAGCGGGCTGCCGTGAAGGCGCTGGAATCGCGGGGCGTGGAGTACCCGAATGCCGCGTGGGGCGGGATTTCCGGAGTGATTGCGGCGGCCGCGGTGGTGGCGGACCGGGAAACCGCGGAACGGGCGGGGAGCGCAGGCGGTCGCCGGGCGAGGTGACCGGTGCGGTGACTAGCGAGGTGACCGGGCAGCGACCAGCGAGGTGACCGGCGGCGCGCGGTGCGCGGTTCAGTCCGCGGCTAGCGGGGCGCGCTGCCTCGGGGTGAGCGAAGTGTGTGGGGGATCGGCTGGCGGGGCGTGTCTGGGGCGGTCGCTAAGATCGAGGCCATGAGCCCAGCGAGTGAAGCACAGAAGGCCAGCGCCGAGACCTCGAGCACCGGGGCATCCAGTACCGAGACCTCGGGCGCGGTGGCGTTGACGCCTACCCCAACCTTGGCGGTCGCGCCCTCTGATCGGCCGGAGGATACGCCCGGGCCGATCACGTATTACCCGCCCGTGCTGGTCGCCTGCCGGGTGGGGGAGACGACCGCAATCTGGCAGGTCGAAACCGACCCGGAGCTGACGCGGGGCGACTTCTCCGGTGCCTGGCTGCTAGGCCCCGACGGGGTGCAGGGCTTCGCGGGGGAGGCTGAATGGATTGAGGGGCGCGAGGACCCGGCCGCGGTGACGCGGCTGCTGCTCGTGCACCCGGTCTTCCTCACCGAGGACTCAGAAGGGGACATCACCTACGGCGGGCTGGGGGAAGGCGAGCTCCACCTCGTGGACGTTGCCGCCAGCCAGGAAGCGGCCGAGGCCGCAGTTGCTGCGACGAAGGCCGAGTTCGAGGAGGCCATTGGCAAGAAGTCCACGGGCTGGGGAGAGGTCCGGCCCATCGAGCCGGTGGAGGGACACCCGCCGCAGGGGTTGGACGCAGACGCGGAAAAAGCCGTGACCAGCGTGCTCGCGCTGGCGCGCGGGGTGCGGACCTGGAACCGGGACTGGGCTGCCTTCGAGGCAGTGCGTAAGCGCCGGCTGAAGAATGAACCCGACCAGCCCCGCTGGGTGCCGATCCGCCTGCAGAGCTAAACGGGGGCGCCGGTCGGCGTGGACTCCGGGAGCAGGGGCTGGCCCGGCGCCGGCAGACGCGCGCAGTGGGACCGCGCGGTCGTGAACCGTGACATGACCGCGGAGCTGCTGGGGGCGACGTCGTAAAAACAGCCTGTGGTCGGCACAACGGGGCGCTGGCCAGCGCGGGAGTGGCCAAGATAACGCCCGAGCGGGCGGCGGGGGACTAACAATCAGGCAGGAAATCCGCGTAATCTAACCTGCGTGCCAGAGACTCCCAACGACCACACCCAACAGCGGCCGCGTACCGCTGCGAATCCCACGCCCGCAGGGCGTTTGGCTCGCTCCAAGGCCATCGCGCGGCAGTTTGTGCGCTTCGGCCTCGTCGGCGCCAGCGGCTTCGTGGTCAACCAGGCAGTCTTCGTGCTGTCGAAGAAGCTCTTCGATCAGGGCTTTGGAATCGACGACCTCGAGGTGCTCTTTCAGCTGCTGAACACGCAGTGGAATATGCGCTGGTACCACCTGTTTTCGGTGCTGGCTTTCCTCGTCGCGAACGTGTGGAACTTCGTGCTCAACCGCTACTGGACCTTCAAGGGCCACCACAAGCAGCCCTGGTGGATACAGCTGCCGCAGTTCATGGCGGTGGGCGTCTTCGGGCTGCTGATCACGCTGGCGGTGTCCACGCTGGTGGTGCATCCGAACTCGCCGATCGGGCTGCCGGAGCACATCTTCGACAACTCCACGGGCCTGCGCACCCGCTCCTACTGGGGTAACTTCATCGGCGTGATCATGGCGGTTCCCGCGAACTTCCTTTTCAACAAGCTCTGGACGTTCCGCACCAAGGGGCCGAAGGGGTCGAGCGGTTCGGAAGGCCAAGCCGCCGACGTCGTACCGAAGACCGAAACCGAGGAGCCCAAATGAGCAACGAGCGCCCAGAACAGTCCGTGACCAGCCACGCGCGCGGTGCAGACGGTGGTGCGGCGGCGAACGGTGCGGCGGGCGCTGAGGCTGGGGCGGGCGACGTCGTCGTGAAGGACAATATCGGCCTGAACCAGCAGATCTTCCGCTTCATCCTGACGGGCGGGCTGTCCGCGATCGTGGACTTCGGGTCCACCGCGATCTTCACGTTCCTGTTCGGTTTTGGGGACACAGTCGCGAAGATCATCGGCTTCATCCTGGGAACGCTCACGGCGTACATGATCAACCGGCGCTGGACGTTCAACGCGGCGCCGTCGACGAAGCGCTTCGTGATCACGATGGCGACTTATGCGCTGACCTTTGTGGTGCAGGTTGGCCTGTATAGGCTGTCCATCCCGTGGCTGGAGGGCTTGGAGCTATCGCCGCTGGTCGTGCGCCTGATTTCCTTCGTGATCGCGCAGGGCACCGCCACGGTGCTGAACTTCCTGATCCAGCGCTTCGTGATCTTCCGCAACTAGCGGG
>DWUR01000073.1 GCA_019120635.1 Candidatus Corynebacterium intestinavium
CGCCAGGCAACCAAGGATGCCGGCCAGATCGCAGGCCTGAACGTCCTGCGCATCGTCAACGAGCCGACCGCCGCAGCGCTGGCATACGGCCTGGAGAAGGGCGATAAGGAACAGACCATCCTGGTCTTCGACCTCGGTGGCGGTACCTTCGACGTCTCCCTCCTGGAGATCGGCGACGGTGTCGTCGAGGTCCGTGCAACCTCCGGTGACAACAAGCTCGGCGGTGACGACTGGGATCAGGCGATCGTCAACTGGCTGGTCGAGAAGTTCAAGAACGCTAACGGCATCGACCTGACCAAGGACAAGATGGCCCTGCAGCGCCTCCGCGAGGCCGCTGAAAAGGCGAAGATCGAGCTCTCCAGCTCCCAGCAGGCAAGCATCAACCTGCCGTACATCACCGTCGACGGCGACAAGAACCCGCTGTTCCTGGACGAGACGCTGAGCCGCACTGAGTTCCAGCGCATCACCCAGGACCTGCTGGACCGCACCAAGAAGCCTTTCCAGGCCGTCCTCAAGGACGCCGACGTCGACATCAACGAGATTGAGCACGTCGTCCTGGTCGGTGGTTCCACCCGCATGCCAGCCGTGACCGACCTGGTCAAGGAGCTGACCGGCGGGAAGGAGCCGAACAAGGGCGTGAACCCGGACGAGGTGGTCGCCGTCGGTGCGGCCCTGCAGGCTGGTGTTCTGCGCGGTGAGGTTAAGGACGTCCTCCTGCTCGACGTCACCCCGCTGTCCCTGGGCATCGAGACCAAGGGTGGCGTGATGACCAAGCTCATCGAGCGCAACACCACCATTCCGACGAAGCGTTCCGAGACCTTCACCACGGCTGAGGACAACCAGCCTTCCGTGCAGATCCAGGTCTTCCAGGGCGAGCGCGAGATGGCGCAGCACAACAAGCTGCTCGGCTCCTTCGAGCTCGGTGGCATCGCTCCGGCACCGCGTGGTGTCCCGCAGATCGAGGTGACCTTCGACATCGACGCCAACGGCATCGTGCACGTCACCGCGAAGGACAAGGGCACCGGCAAGGAGAACACGATCAAGATCCAGGACGGCTCCGGCCTCTCCCAGGATGAGATCGACCAGATGATTAAGGATGCCGAGGCTCACGCTGAGGAGGACAAGAAGCGCCGCGAGGAGCAGGAGGTCCGCAACTCCGCAGAGTCCACCGTCTACCAGACCCGCAAGTTCGTCGAGGACAACAAGGACAAGGTCTCCGAGGACATCCAGAGCAAGGTCGAGGAGGCGGCCAAGGCTGTCGACGAGGCCCTGAAGGATGATGACATTGAGGCCATCAAGGACGCCATGGAGAAGCTCTCCGCGGAGTCCCAGGAGATGGGCAAGGCCATCTACGAGTCCGAGGCAGCCCAGGCCGGCGAGGCAGACGGCGCCGAGGATGCAGGCTCCGAGGATCCGAACGTCGTTGACGCTGAGGTTGTCGACGAGGACGACAGCGAGGATGAGAAGAAGTAATGACGAACGCACACACCTCCGGCGAGATGCCGGATAACCCAGGTGATCCGGCGGTCACTGACCCAGAGGCGGATGCGGCCGTCGACAATGCCGGCGAGGCGCCGGGCGAATCCCCCGAAGCGGCCGTGAAGGCCCAGGAGGACGCCCAGCGCGACGCCGCCGAGGCGGCGGCCGACGACGCTGCGGCCGACCTGGCCGACGGCGACGACACGGTTGACCCTTCGGTGGATCCGGAAGCCGCGGCTAGCCCGGCTGAGGCCGAGCTGGCCGAGCGCACCGAGGATCTGAAGCGGGTCACCGCCGAGTACGCCAACTACCGTCGCCGCGCTGAGCGCGACCGCGTGGCCGCGTTGGAGGCAGCCAGGGCCAGCCTGGCCACGGACCTTTTGCCGATCCTGGACGACCTGGATCTGGCCGCCGAGCACGGCGACCTGACCGGGCCGCTCAAGGCAATGTCCGACAAGCTGAACACGGTTCTGCGCGGGGTCAAGGTTGAGGTCTTCGGCGCCGAGGGTGATGCCTTCGACCCGGAGCTTCACGAGGCCGTGCAGGACATGTCTTCCGGCGATGAGAAGGTGGTCGGTACCGTACTTCGCAAGGGTTACCGCATGGGGGAGCGCGTGCTCCGCCACGCGATGGTCGTCATCGCGGATTCGCAGTAATAACCGCAGCAGAAGACCCGGCACCCCTGATGGGTGCCGGGTTTTTGCGGTCTGTGGTTCGGATCCGCTCCGACGGGTGTCGAAGCGTCACGGGGCTCGGGGAACACCTCGCGGGCGCCGGATTTCGGGGGTGTATTAACAACCTTGGGGAGGGGAAAGTGCGTCCCGAACAGGGGAAACGGGTGTCGGATGTTGATCGATCAAAAATAAGGGGAAAACTGTGGCATACTTTGCTTTCCAAACGTAATCGTCATCACAGGTTCCCCTGAGCTCAACCAGAAAGGACAGCACATGACTATTTATGCGAACCCAGGGACCGAAGGTTCGATCGTCAACTTCCGTGAGCGCTACGAGAACTTCATCGGCGGTGAGTGGATCCCACCAGTCGATGGTGAGTACATGGACAACATCACACCCGTCACCGGTGAGGTGTTCTGTCAGGTGGCCCGCGGCAAGGCCGCAGACATCGAACTCGCGCTCGACGCAGCACACAAGGCAGCGCCAGCCTGGGGCAAGACCTCCCCGGCCGAGCGTGCCCTGATCCTGCATCGCATCGCCGACCGTATCGAGGAGAACCTCGAGAAAATCGCCGTCGCGGACACCTGGGACAACGGTAAGGCCGTCCGCGAAACTCTCGCTGCGGACATCCCCCTGGCTGCCGACCATTTCCGCTACTTCGCCGGTGCCCTGCGCGCCCAGGAGGGCAGGCTCTCCCAGATCGACGACGACACCGTCGCCTATCACTTCAATGAGCCACTGGGTGTCGTGGGGCAGATCATCCCATGGAACTTCCCAATCCTCATGGCCGCCTGGAAGATTGCGCCAGCCCTGGCGGCCGGTAACGCCATCGTCCTGAAGCCAGCGGAGCAGACCCCAGCCTCCCTGCTGTACTTGGTTGAAAAGATCGCCGACCTGCTGCCCGATGGCGTCCTGAACATCGTCAACGGCCTCGGCTCGGAAGCCGGTGCTGCCCTGTCCGGCTCCAGGCGCATCGCCAAGATCGCCTTCACCGGCTCCACCGAGGTCGGCCGCATCATCAACAAGGTCGCAGCTGAGCGGATCATCCCCGTCACCCTGGAGCTGGGTGGCAAGTCCCCATCCCTGTTCTTCCCAGACATCATGGACAAGAAGGACGCATTCTTCGATAAGGCTCTCGAGGGCTTCACGATGTTCGCCCTGAACCAGGGAGAGGTTTGCACCTGCCCGTCCCGCGCGTTGGTCCACGAGTCCATCGCTGACGAGTTCCTCGAGCTCGGCGTGAAGCGCGTGAACGCCATCAAGAAGGGCAACCCGCTGGACACCGAAACCCAGATGGGTGCACAGGCCTCCCGTGAGCAGATGGACAAGATCAGCTCCTACCTGGAGATCGGACCGAAGGAGGGTGCCGAAACCCTCACCGGCGGTAACGTCAACAAGATCGAGGGGCTGGAGAACGGCTACTACATCGAGCCGACCGTCTTCAAGGGCACCAACGACATGCGGATCTTCCAGGAGGAGATCTTCGGCCCGGTGCTGTCCGTGGTGACCTTCAAGGACTATGACGAGGCCATCCGTATCGCTAACGACACGAACTACGGCCTGGGCGCCGGCGTGTGGGCCCGTAGCGGCAACATCGCCTACCGTGCCGGCCGTGACATCCAGGCGGGTCGCGTGTGGGTGAACCAGTACCACAATTACCCAGCTCACGCCGCGTTCGGTGGCTACAAGGAGTCCGGTATTGGCCGAGAGAACCACCTGATGATGCTGTCTCATTACCAGCACACCAAGAACCTGCTCGTCTCCTACTCGGAGAACGCCACGGGCCTGTTCTAAGGTGCGGTTCTAGAGCTCTGGGCTTAAGCGTGAGGCCCCCGCCGTTGGGCGGGGGCCTTGCGTGTTGCGGTTTTGCTTGGGGCGGGTGCGGGGCTGCGCGCTGGGGCGACTAGTTTTCTGGACGCCACCGGCCGGCCTGGGGCCCGGCGCTACAGTCCGGGGTCACCTGGGCTTGGGTCGCTCGGGCCACCTGGTCCACCGAAACCGAATCCGCCGTCGCCGTCCAGGCCGTCGCTGATGCGGCCCATCAGGTACGGGGTGGGCTTGACCTGGATCTCCACCTGGCGATCCTTATCTCCCCACACCACGTCCGTGAACGTGGTGACCTCACCCATGTGCAGCAGGTGCAGCCGCGGGCTGATCTGTCCCGGCTTCGAGCTGTACTGCTCCGCCGCCATCGTGGCCATCAGACCAATCGAGCCCATCAGGTCATTGCCATTCGTGACCTCGCGCGCCAGGGTCAGGTGGCGGTGTGGGCTGGCGAAAATGATGCCCGAGCCCAGGTCCACATCGGGGCGATAGCGGGCGAAAAGCTCCTCCAAGAACAGCGGGGCAGAGCCGGCGTAGTAGGAGCTGGACTCGATGGACCACACCATCTCCGGGTCCTGCTCGCCGTCATGGGGCAGAACGCCCGAATCCGAGCGCACCTCCCGGAAATGCAGGTCCGACTCGATGAGGTCTTGCCACAGATTGCGGTAACCCATCCGGTAGAGGTGCTCCACCAGGCCGCGGTCCTCGAGGTCGCGTTCTGTAAGCGCCCGGATTCCGCCGGGACGGTCCAGGCAGAGGCGCACGATGAGGTCATCGGCGTAGGGGCGGACGGGGGAGTCCTTATCGAACTGGAAGGAGCCCTTCGGCGCCACACCCAGCTCCTTCTTGACCGGAGCCAGGCGCACGCGCATCGCGGCATAAAAATCCGCATCGCGCATCTGGGAGACCGGGACCTCGGTGGGGGCCTGCGGGGCGAGGTCCTGCGGGGCCGCGGGGGAGCCGTCCGCCTCGCCGTTCGGGTTCGCGGCGTCCGGAAAACCGGCAGCGTCGGGCTGCTGGACCGGGGCGCTTTCCGCACCGCTGGTGGCGGCGGGCTGGCCGAAGAGCCGTTCAAACCAATTGGGCTTCCGAGAGGTCATACCCTCCAGCCTAACCGTTCGGGCGGAAAACCCCAGAAGAAGGAATACTTTGCCCGCAGAATCGTTGAGGTCGAATGGAAGCGCAAAGTTCAGCGCGGTAGACTCAAGGTTGAGTGTCAGGGTGTGCCCTGAGCAGCGCCGAACGGCGTCGCGCAAAAACGCAAAAATTTAGAAACAGCAGATTAGAGCGAAGGTAGAAGACGATGAACCGTGAATGGATAGACAAGGATTATTACAAGGATCTCGGCGTGAGCGAAAGCGCCAGCGCCGAGGAGATTAAGAAGGCCTACCGCAAGATCGCGCGGGACAATCACCCGGATAAACACCCCGGCGATACCGCGGCCGAGAACCGCTTTAAGGCTGCCTCCGAGGCCTACTCTGTCGTGGGCGACAAGGAGAAGCGCAAGGAATACGACGAGCTGAAGTCCATGGTCGCCTCCGGTGGCATGGGCGGTGGCTTTAGCGGTGCCCCAGGTGGCTTTAGCGGCTTCGGCGGCGGTGGCGGCGGCCGATTCGGCGGCTTTAGCGGTGGCGCCGGGATGGGCGAGGAATTCAACATCTCGGACATCTTCGGCGACGTCTTCGGCGGCGCAAGCGGCAGCGGAGGCGGCGGCTTTAGCGGCTTCGGCGGCGGTGGCGGGCGGCGCCAACGCAAGCGCAGCCGGGGCGCGGACGTAGAAACCGAGATCACCCTCGAATTCCGGGAAGCCACCAAGGGCGTGACCGTGCCCATCCGGCTCACCAGCGCGGCCCCCTGTACCAACTGCCACGGCTCCGGCGCGAAGCCCGGCACCAGCCCGCGCACCTGCGGGACCTGTAGCGGCAACGGGCTCGTCTCCGAGGACCGGGGCGCCTTTGGCTTCTCCCGGCCTTGCCCGGACTGCTCCGGCACCGGCACCCGCATCGAGGACCCGTGCCCGGACTGCTCTGGAACCGGCCAGCAGCACCGTCCCCGCACCATCACCGTCCGCGTCCCAGCCGGCGTGGTCGACGGGCAGAAGGTCCGCCTGGCAGGGCAGGGTGCCGCGGGCGAACGCGGCAAGCCCTCCGGCGACCTCTTCGTCACCGTCCACGTCAAGCCGGACAAGGTCTTCACCCGCAGCGGCGACGACCTGCAGCTCACCGTCCCGGTCAGCTACACCGAACTCGTCCTCGGTGGCGCGGTCACCGTCCCGACCCTGGACTCGAAGGTGCGCGTGCGCATCCCACAGGGCACCGCGGACGGCACGACCCTCCGGGTACGCGGTCGCGGCGTCCACAAGCGCAACGGCAACAGCGGCGACCTGCTGGTCACCGTGAAGGTTGAGGTCCCGAGCAAGCTCGACGAAGGCGCGATGAGCGCCTTGCGCAGCTACGCCGAGGAGGAGAAGCGCTCCGGCTTCGACCCTCGCGCCAACTGGGCCGGTCGGGACTAAGAGCGAAGAAGAAGTGGAGGTGAAAGCCAATGTCCGAGGCAAGCAAGAAGCAGGGGCCTAAAGAGCAGGCCGGGCCGGAGTCCGGTACGGCCGGGGCCAGAAGCAAGGGGGAGGAGCAGGAGGTCTTCGTGATCTCCGTGGCCGCCGAGATCACCGGCATGCACGCCCAAACCCTGCGCACCTACGACCGCATGGGGCTGGTCACCCCACAGCGCACCCGCGGCGGCGGGCGACGCTACTCCCGGGAGGATATCGCCCAGCTGCTGGAGATCCAGCGGCTCTCCCACGAGGAGGGCGTGAACCTCGCGGGCATCCAGCGCATCATCGAGCTGGAGGAACGGCTGCAGGCCGTACAGAAGGAAAACGCGGTGCTGCGCCAGCAGCTCGCCAATGCCCGCGGCGGCGAATCGCGAGGGCGCAGCCGCGGCGAGATCGTGCACGTGCCACGCTCCACCGCGGTGGTGCTGTGGGAGCAGCGGCGCAAGCGCTAGAAGCGTGGCCGTCTGACCCGGATAGGCGCGCCGGGTAGGTTCCCAGTGCTCCTGCCATGCCCCCCCGGGAGATGAGGTCGGGGCTATCGGGCCGCGGCGAACTGGCTCTTGTAGAGCTCCGCGTACACGCCCCCAGCTGCCAACAGCTCCGCGTGGGTACCCTGCTCGGCGATGGCCCCGTCCTTCATGACGACGATGACGTCCGCATCACGGATCGTGGAGAGTCGGTGCGCGATCACGAAGCTCGTCCGCTCCGACTGCAGCGCTGCCATCGCCTGCTGAATAAGCAGCTCGGTGCGGGTGTCCACAGACGAGGTCGCCTCGTCGAGAATCAGCAGCTCCGGGGCAGAAAGGAAAGCCCGAGCGATGGTGATCAGCTGGCGCTCGCCCACGGAAATCGCCCCGGAATCCTGGCTGATCACTGTCTCGTAGCCCTCCGGCAGGGCACGGACGAAACGGTCCACATAGGTCGCCTTCGCGGCAGCAATGACCTCCTCGTCGGTGGCGTCCAACCGGCCGTAACGAATGTTCTCCATGATCGTGCCCTCGAAGAGCACGGCGTCCTGGAGCACCATGCCCACCCTGGACCGCAGCTCGGCGCGACCGAGGTCGTGGATATCCACCCCATCCAGCGTGATTTGGCCGGCGTCGATATCGTAGAAACGCATGATGAGGTTCACCAGGGTGGTTTTTCCAGCGCCCGTGGGCCCGACGATCGCCACAGTCTGACCGGGACGCACGGCGAGGTTCATGTCCCGGATCAGTGGCACCTCGGGGGAGTAAGAGAAGTCGACACCACGGAACTCCACGGCACCGGTGGTGCGTGGCAGGGTGGCGTCGGGCTCCTCCGTGCGGGCGTTGGTCTTCGCCCCGGACGCAGCAACCGCTGGTTCAGCCGGCGAAGCATCAGAAGCATCCGCCGGGGCGGAACGGTCCTCGACCTCCTCTGCGGCATCGAGCAGCTCGAAAACGCGCTCGGCGGAGGCCACACCAGATTGCAGCTGATTCATCATGCCCGCCATCTCTGTTAGCGGCTGATTGAATTCACGGGAGTACTGAATAAACGCGGTCACCGCCCCCAGGCTCATCTGACCGGACGCGACCCGAAGGCCACCTACCACCGCGATGCCCACGTAGCTCAAATACGTCACCCAGTTCATGATCGGCATCATGGTCGAGGAGTAGAACTGCGCCTTCGACGCCGCCTCGTAGAGCTCCTCGTTGCGGGTGTGGAACTCGGCTTGCATGTCCTCAGAGCGGCCAAAGGCTCGCACGAGGTCATGGCCGGTGAAGGATTCCTCAATGTGCCCGTTGAGCCGGCCGGTCGCCCGCCACTGCGAGGCGAACAGGGCCTGTGACTTGGTGCCGATGATGCCAATCGCGATCGCCGAGATCGGCAGCGCCACCAGCGCAATCAATGCCAGCTGCCAGGAGACCGCAAACATCATCACGGTGACTCCAAGGACAAGCAGGAGCGACTGGATGAGTTGCGAGACCGCCTGCTGCAGAGCCTGCTGAATATTATCCACGTCGTTCGTCGTGCGGGAGAGGATGTCGCCGCGCTGGCGGGTGTCGAAATAGTTCAGCGGCAGGCGATTGATCTTGCGCTCGATCTCCCCGCGCAGCTGATAGATCACCCGCATCGTCATGGCGTTCATGATCAGCCCCTGCAGCCACATGAATAATGCGGCGGCCACGTACATCAGCAGAACGATAACCAGCAGCCGACCCAGCGCACCGAATTTTATGCCCTCGCCGGGGGTGAACTCCATACCGGAGAGCATGTCCGCCAGTTCCGTATTGCCCTCGGCCTGCGCACCGGCGATGATCTGCTCCCGGCTCAGCCCTTCCGGCATGTGACCGGAGACCGCGCCCGAGAAGATGATGTCCATCGCCTGCCCCAACACCCTCGGGGCGTAGACCGTCAGAACGACGGAGGCGATCACGAACAGGAATACCACAGCCAAGGTGAGCTTACGGCTCGCCAGCAGCCCCAGCATCCGCAACGCGGAGGGCCAGAAGGCCTTCGCCTTGCGTGGCGCACTGCCGAAATCATCTCGGTTGATACTGTCCTCGAACTCTAGGATCTCCTGCTCGCTGACCTCGGCCTGCGACGGGGATGTCGACTTATTCTTGCGGCTCATGCCTTCTCCTCCGCGTTCAGCTGAGACTCAGCGATCTCCCGGTATGTTGTTGAGCTCTCTAGCAGCTCCTGGTGGGTCCCTCGGGCGACGATGCGACCAGCTTCGAGGACGAGAATCTGGTCAGCGTCGGTGATCGTCGCAATCCGTTGGGCAACGACGATGACGGTGGCGTCCTTCGTCCGAGGGGCCAGCGCCTTCCGCAGCCGCGCGTCGGTAGCGACGTCCAGCGCGGAGAAGGAATCGTCGAAAAGGTACAGGCTCGGCTGTCCGACCAGCGCTCGGGCGATGCAGAGGCGCTGCCGCTGCCCACCGGAGACGTCCGTTCCTCCTTGGGCGATTGAGGACGCCAACCCGCTGGCCTGCTGCTCGCCTTCGCCAGTCGTGCGCACGCTCACGAAATCCTCGGCCTGGGCGATGCGCAGCGCATCCCAGAGCTCCTCGTCGGTGGCGTTGTGCTTACCGAAGCGCAGGTTTGTGGCGACGGTGCCGGAGAACAGGAAAGGCTTCTGGGGGACGAAACCCACCCTATCGGCGAGGGTCTGCTCGGCGAGCTGCTGGACGGGCACCCCGTCGAGAAGGACCTGGCCACGGGTGGCCTCGTAGAGGCGGGGGATGAGGCTCAGCAGGGTGGTCTTCCCAGAGCCGGTGGACCCGATGATGGCGGTGGTTTGGCCGGGCTTGGCGGTGAAACTGATGCCGTCGAGCACCGGTTGTTCCGCGCCTGGGTAGGTGAAACTGACGTCCCGAAACTCGACCTCGCCGGTGTTGCTCGCCGGCACCACCGGGTTGTCCGGTGCGCGCAGGGAAGGCTCGTGGCGGAGCACCTCGTTGATGCGCTCGGCGCAGATGACGGCGCGGGGCAGCATCATCGCCATGAAAGTACCCATCATCACGGCCATGAGGATCTGCAGCAGGTACTGCATAAACGCGGTGAGCGAACCGACCTCCATCGCCCCGGTGTCCACCCGCTTTCCGCCGAACCACAGGACGGCAGCGGTCGCGAGGTGGAGAATGACGGTGATCACCGGGAACAGCAGGACGAACACGCGACCGATGCGGATGGACGTGTTGGTGAGGTCGCGGTTGGCGCCGTCAAAACGCTTGGCCTCGAAGTGCTCCCGGACAAAGGCGCGGACCACTCGCACACCCGTGATCTGTTCCCGAAGTACTCCGTTGATGCGATCGATCTTTTCCTGCATGACGGTGAACAGCGGCATCAGCTGGGCAATGAGGAGCCCGACGATGACCAGCAGGACCGGCACCGAGACCCAGACCAGCCAGGACAGCCCGGCGTCCTCCCGGATGGCCATGATGATTCCGCCGATGGACATGATCGGCATCATGACCATGAAGTTCAGCGCCATGAGGGTGACCATTTGGATCTGCTGAACGTCGTTTGTTCCGCGCGTGACCAAGGTGGCGGTGCCGAACTGTGCCATGTCTTGGGAGCTGAAGGAATCCACGGTGCGGAAAACATCGCGGCGAATGTCCCTGCCCAAACCCATCGCGGCGTGGGCGCCGAACCACACGGCCACCACCGAGGCGAGGAGCTGAACGAAAGCGACGGCCAGCATGATGCCACCCGTGGACCAGATGTAGCCGATATCTCCGGTGGCTACGCCGCGGTCGATGATCCGCGCGTTCAGGGTGGGCAGGTAGAGCACCGCCAGGGTGGCGGCGAGCTGGAGAATGATGACAGCCACCACGTGCCAGCGGTAGGGGGCGATGTGCCCCTTGATGAGCCGGATGAGATGCACCGGCGCTCCTTTCTACGCCCGCGCGCTGGGGTCAACCAGGCGTGCGGGTTCGGGGTGGGGGAGCGGGGCGTCGGTGCAGTGGCGCTCTCGGCGTTTTAGAGTGCGATCTCTCCGGTGAGGATGAGCCAGAGCCCCGCGATAGAGGAAACTGTCACAATAGCAGCGATGAGCCATTCGAAGGCATTGAAGATCCGCTCGTTCGCGGAGATGCGGGTGAAGATGTAGATGATCATGCCCGGCATCACCAGCAGCGTGCCCAGCAGCACGAAGCGCAGGTCGGCGGCGTAGAGCAGCCACAGCGAGTAAATGAACGCCACCCCGCCCAGCACCAGGTGAACCCGGTTGGTGGACTTCGGGATCTCCGGGCCGGAGAGGTTGAACAGGCGGCCGGCATCGGGGTGGGCGATGCCCGAGCCACGGGTGGCCAGGAACAGCAGGTACAGCGAGCTGAAGACATAAGGCAGCAGGTACAGGGAGGTCGCCAGCTGCACCATCGTGGAGTAGGTGGACTCGTTGAGGTAGAAGATCACGATGAACACCTGGATGATCACCGCGGAGAACAGCTGGGCGGTGACCGGGGCGCCCTTCGGGTTCGTCTTGCCAACGAACTTCGGCAGCAGGCCATCCTGGGCCATCAGCATGATCGGCTCGGCGCAGAGCATTTGCCAGGAGACGTAGGCTCCCAGCACGCTGATGCACAGGCCGATGGAGATCAGGCCCGCGCCCCACGGTCCGACGACGAGCTCCAGGACTTCTGCCATCGAGTTATCGCCCATCGCGGCGAGCTCCTCGCGGCTGGCTACACCGAAGGACAGGAAGCTGACGAGCACCAGCAGCAGGAAGACAACGAGGAAGCCCAGCAGGGTGGCGAGGGAGACGTCCTTGCGGTGGCGCGCCCGCTTGGAATAGGTGGAGGCGCCCTCCACACCGATGAACGCCCAGACGGTGAAGAGCATCATGCCCTTGACCTGGTCGGTCAGGGTGCTGACCTGGTTGCCGTCCTCACCGAAGGTGGCGGCCTGGCCCCAGAAGTCTGTGGTGAGGACCTCCGGCTTGAAGCCCACGAAGGCCACCAGCACGAGGAAGGCGATGATCGGCAGGATCTTCGCGACCGTGGCGACCACGTTCATGATCGCCGCCTGGCGCACACCGCGCGAGAGCACCAGGAAGATCGTCCAGGTCAGCGCGGAGACCGCGAGGGACTGAACGAAGGGGTGATCGCCGCCGAAGATCGGGAAGAAGAAGCCCAGCGAGCTGAAGAACAGGGTGGCGTAACCCACCTGAGCGATGATCGTGCCCAGCCAATAACCCCACGCCGAGGCGAAACCAATGAAGTCGCCCAGCCCGGCGCGCACGTAGCTGTACACGCCCGAGTCGAGGTGTGGTTTGCGCTGCGCGAGGGCCTGGAAGACATAGGCCACACACAGCATGCCGAGGCCGGTGATGATCCAGCCGATCATCGCGGCGCCCGGGGAGGCCACCAGCGCGATGTTCTGTGGCATGGCGAAGATGCCGGCGCCCACAGCGCTGCCAATGATCAAACTGACAAGGGTGCCAAGCCGGACGGTGCGCGGGTCGTCAGCGACCAAGACCTCCGGGGTGGACGGCTGAGCGTTAGTCTTCATCTTTCGTAGGCTACAGCGAAGAAAGCACCGACGCGAATAAAACCGAAAAGGGGGTATCCCCTGGTGAGAAGCCTATTCGCGGAGGGCTGCCACCACCGCCGGATCGTTGTAATAAGCGCTGTGGGAACCCGTCTCTCCGCCAGTGGCAAGCCGCGCGTCGTCGACCCGGTCGATCCCGTACTCCAAAAGCTGAGAAATACCAGCACGCTCGCCGTTGCCGCCCGGGTTCAGGAGGTCATCGGCCCCGAAAAGCGGGGAGGTGGGGTCGGCCCCGTGGATGCCCTGGTTCTTCGGAAGCACGGCGGCGGGGTCGTACGCCAGTTTCCCGACGGTGGCGGCTGAGCTGATGTTTTCGATGAGGTCGCCGGGTTCGGTGTAAGCCTCGACCCGCGCGCCGGGGTTGATCTGCAGCTCGCTGGCGTGGTTGACGGGGACGCCGGGGCTGCCGAGGAAGGTGACGCGGTCGGCGTCGAGGTGGCCGTCGGCCGCGCCCTGACCGACGACGACGGAGCCGTAGCTATAGCCACTGACGTGCAGCGTGGCGTCGGGGTTGATCCGTCGCAGGCTGTCCTGGAAGGCCCGCAGCCGGGCCCCGCCCGTTGTGGCGAGCTCTCCGCTGGCGCCGCTGATGAGGTTGCTGGGTGCGTGGTAGCCGTTCCAGGACACCACCGCGACCTTTTCCCCGGCGAGCTGCTGGGCAAAGCGCACCTGCTTGGCTTTGGCGGCCTCCCCGCGGGAACCCACCCCGCCGACGAGGGTGATGACTCGATCTGCTTTGGCCACGTCGCCGACCACGGTCGCGGTGCCGTAGGGCAGGTTGATGCTCTGGGCGGGCATCACGGCCGCTCCGCCGGGTTCGGCATCACCCCAGCCGACCACGGGGACCGGGCGGGCGTGGGAAGCCAGCGCGTCGACGGCGGTACCGGTCGCCGAGTCGACAGCCCGCACCAGCGTGAGCGCGGATTGCGCGATACCGGTGAGCACGCCGTTCAGGGGTAGTAGTGCGGGCATCTCCGTGTGCGCCACGCCAGCACTGTCGATGCGGATCATGGGATCAACCCAGCGCAGGGCTTTGAGGATGTTTTGGGCGACCTGCAGTGTCCGGGCGTAGCCGCTAGTCGAGGTGCCGCACAGGCCGGCTGCCCAGCCCGTGGAGTCCGCCTGCGTGAGCGCGGTGCTAAGCCGGTGGTGCGCCGCGTCCGCCGCTGCGCCCTGCCACACCTCCGGCTCGGTCATTCCCAGGCCCCGGCACTGCGCGGCGAGTTCGGAGATGTGATTGCCGGCATCCGACCAGGTGCGTGCCTGCTCAAGGATCTCGCCGGTGGCGGCGTGCTCCACCGCGGGAACCGTCACCCCGCTCATGGCAGCTCACCTCCACCGGTGGGAGCCAGGCACCGTGCAGCCACCGAGTCGGCCGCGGTGTTGGCGGCCTTAAATGACGAAATATCGGCACACATCCGGTGCCACTGATCCAGCTGGGAACGCAGGGCGGTCGGGATGGCGGCGTTGGCGTGCTCCGCGGCTGCACCCATGCGGGGGCCGGGGCCCGGCGACAACCCCGGGCTGAGCCTCGCGGCCTGCTCGGAGGTCTGCGCGTGGAGCTTCTCGCTGGACATGAGGACGTGCTCTAAAGCGATGGGGTCGAGGTTCAGGACGTCGCCGTAATCCAGCTCTGTCCCGTGTCCTTCTACTTCGTGCGGCTCGCGGGATTGGCCACCGGGGTCGGGGGAGGAGAGCCCGCGCAGGCTGGTCTCCACCTGGTCCGTGAGTTCTGCGTGGTTGGTGAGTCCCAGCCGGGCGCGTTCGGCGAGAGCCTGCTCGACGTCCTCGGCGGTCTGGTTCGCTGTGCTGGATACGGTGTCTCCGATGCGGCCGAGGATGTGCTCGATCCCCGGTGTGAGCGTGGTGGTCTCTGGCATTGTTCCCCCTCGTGTTCGGTGGCCTGGTGGCGGGTCTACTCGCCGCCTGCGGCCGGTGCGTTTAGGAAAACACCGCCGGCGGGGCTAGCGGAAGAGAGCATGGCGCGAGCGGTGGTTTCTGTGGATAGCCACGCCGGGGATATCCACAGCGGTCGCGGCGGCGTCCAGGCCTAATCCCCACGAGCGGCAGCGCGGGGTGTGGTTTCTCGTTACCCTGGGGGCATGCGTATCTCCGTGATCCAGATGAGCGCCCAGCCGGATGTCGAGGCGAACCTCGCCCTCATCCGGAAGTACATCGCGGGCTCCGCACAGAATGGTGCTGACCTCGTGGTTTTCCCCGAGGCTGCGATGTTCCCCTTCGATGCCGGGCGCCTCGACACGGTTGTCCAACCCCTCGATGGTCCCTTCGGCCGGGCCATTAAGGCCACCGCTGAGGAGCACGGGATCGTCGCCGTCGTGGGCATGTTTACCCCGGCGGACTCGGTTTTCCGGCTGCCCAATGGCGAGCTCTCCACCGAGCGCCCGGGGGATAGCGGTGGGATCCAGGAGTTCCGCCGCGTGACCAACACTCTGCTGGTCGCCGGGCCGGGAATCTTCGCGGGCTACGACAAGATTCACTGCTTCGACGCCTTCGGCCACCAGGAATCCGCCACCGTGCGCCCCGGCAACCGTCGCGTGACCTTCGAGCTCAACGGCGTGAAGATCGGTCTGGCCACCTGCTACGACATCCGCTTCCCTGGCCACTTCATCGCCCTGGCGCAGTCTGGTGCGAAGGTCATCGTCGTGCCCACCAGCTGGGCCGATGGCCCAGGCAAGCTGGATCAGTGGCGCGCGCTGACCTCCGCCCGCGCCCTGGACTCCAGCTCCTACCTCGTGGCCGCGGGCATGGCTCGCCCCGGAAGCCCCGAGGATTATGGCAAGCCAGAGGGTCCTACCGGCATCGGGCACTCCGTGGTGGTGAGCCCGCAGGGGGCCAAGCTCGCGGAAACCGGTTATGCCGCCCAGGTGCTGACGGTGGATATCGACCCGAATTCCGTGGATCACGTCCGCAAGGGGCTGCCGATCCTCGGCGGCCACAACCTCGACCGCGAGATCACCGAGACGATCCACATCGAGCCAGAGGACTAGCTAAGCCTTATCTACGCTGAGTTGCTCGGGGTCCGCACCCGCTGCCAGCAGCGCATCCACGCTCGCGCTGACTTGCGCTTCCTTCCCGGAGACGAGCACCCGGGCGTCCTGCCACGCGCCGTCCCGGATGGCAGCGTTCACGGCATGGCCGACCCGCAGCAGCCCGTCGAGCTCCGCCGACGTCCCCGTCAGATCCTCGATCCCGGCCGCCTCCGCCGCCACGGGCACCACCCGCAGCCAGTCCCAGGCGCGAGCAAAACCCAGCAGGCTGGGTAGCTCGTAGAGTTCAGCGACGCTATCGGCCCCGACGTACAGCGCGGTCTCCGGTGGCTCGGGTTGCTGCGCCAGTTCCAACAGCAGGGCCCGCAGCGGAGCTAGCCCCGTGTCCTGCGCAATCATGCACACCGGGCGCTCGTCCTCGGCATCCACGCTGAGGAAGCCATAGCTCGCCCCGAGCACCCACTGGTCGCCGACCTGGGCCTCCGCGAGGATCGCGCGCCGGGTCTCGCTATCCCCGCGCACGTGGAACTCGATCAGCCCGTCCGGGTTCGCGGGCGTGGCTGGGTGCAGGTATTGCCACTGCGTGTCGCCGTAGGGGGTGCGGACGTCCAGGTACTGCCCGGTCCACCAGGGTTGTGGTGAGCTTTCCTGCACCCGAATAACGCCGATCGCGGGCCGCCCGGCCTCCTCGTCGCCGGGGTAGGCTTCCGCGACGTCGAGGACTTCGGCGGTGCGCGTCGCGGTCGCGGTGCTGCGCTGGGAGCCGAGGGCGAGCAGGTGGCAGGTCAGGTCCGCAGCATCCTCCAGGGTGGCCTGCGCTTGTTCATCCAGGGTCAGGACGTCGGCCCCCGCCTGGCCCAGCGCGCGGGCGAGCGCACCGTAGTGTTCGGCTTCCAGCCCGTGCTTGCGTAGGTCGTGGCCGAGGGCCAGCAGGAAATCGACTTCCTTTTGGGGGTATTCGCCGCTGTAATTCCCAGGGGTCTGGGCAAGGCCGAGGCTGGTGAGTAGTGCTCGGAGGCTACGTACCAGGAGGGGCTGATCTGCTTTCAGGTCCGACCATGTGGTCGGGGTGGCGTCCGGGAACTCCCCGGCGCGCAATGGCTGGGCGGTGGGCCCGGGTGCAGGTGCCTGGGAGTCAAGAATGGCCTGGATGCGTGCGCTCAGGGGACTGAGGTGATTGAGGATGGGGGAGAGCAGGTCAATGGAGCCGTGGTCGCTGGGTGCTGCGTGGTGTGACATTGCGTGGGCTCCCTTCCTGGGGCAGCTGCCGCGGGGTGCGGCGAGCTTTTTCGGGATCATTGTCCCATTTTCTTGAGTCCGTAGCCATCATCGCGGGGTGCGCGGCGCGGACGGGGTGGGGAGGGGTAAAAGTGGGCTGTAGCGAAAGGAAAAGATCTTTAGGTTGAGTGGAATAGACTCAAGCCTGGTGTGGTTGAGTCTAGTGAACTCAATTACGATAGGTAGCAAGAAACCTCACCACAGAAAGGTCACGAAACCATGAGCTCCTTCACCCCAACCACCATGACCCGCGAAGCAATGCAGACCGCCCTCCAGGACGCCTCAAACCGCGGGAACCCGGACATCCGTCCCGGCCACCTGCTGGTGGCCCTGCTCGAGCAGCAGGACTCCATTACCCAGCCGATCCTCACCGCCGCCGGCGTCAACGCCGACGCAGTGCGGACCCAGGCGAAGTCCCTCGTGGAGGGCTACCCCACCGCGCAGGGTTCCGGCATGGCCAACCCGCAGTTCAACCGCGACGCCCTCAACGCCATGACGGCCGCCCAGGAGCTCGCCGGGGAACTCGGCGATAGTTACGTCTCCACCGAGGTGCTGCTCGCCGGCATCGCCAAGGGCAGCTCGGACGCCGCCACGATTCTGCACAACCTGGGCGGCACCTTCGACGCCCTGCGTGGTGCTTTCGAGAGCGTGCGCGGCAACCGTAAGGTCACCACCGAAGAGCCGGAGGGCCAGTTCCAGGCCCTGGAGAAGTACTCCACGGACCTCACCGCCGCCGCCCGCGCCGGGAAGATTGACCCGGTCATCGGCCGCGACCAG
>DWUR01000074.1 GCA_019120635.1 Candidatus Corynebacterium intestinavium
TAAAAACCGCCCACGGTCTCGCGCATCATGGAAATGCCGTAGCTAACCGGCAACCACGGGTAGAGCTCGCGGAAGAAACTGGGCGTCATCTCGATGGGATAGAGCCCGGACGCGCCCGGGATCTGGATGAAGGCCATACCCACCGCCAGGCCACGTCCGATGTGGCCCAGCGCGGAGACAAGCCCGTAGATCACCCCGAGGTATCCGATTCCGACCAGCACATTCGTGAGTGTGTACAGCGTCGGGCTGACGGTCTGCACACCGATCAGCAGGTTACCGATGGATACGATCAGGGCCTGTCCCACCACGAAGGCTGCCATCAGCAGGAAGCGGCCCCAGAAGGCCTGGCTCACGCTCACGCGGCGGGCGGCCTTGCCTAGGTTCTCGGTATCCACCTCGACGCGGAAGATGACGACCAGCACGAAGGCGCCGATCCACAGCGTCAGGTTCGTGAACAGGGAGGCCATGCCGGAGCCGTAGTTCTTCACCGGGTACATCGGCTCGTTGACCAGCGTGGCCGGGGTGGCCATGAACTGCCCGACGTCCTCGGAGTTCAGCCCGCGGACGGTGCGGAAGGCCTCGTCGTCGCCGAGGCTTAGGGCCAGGACGTCCGTCTTCGCGTTCTCGACCCCGTCCTGCAGGCTGCTGAGGTTGCCCTTGAAGTCATCAATGACGTCGGTCGTGGCGCCGATCTGTCGATCCACGCCGTCCAGGACGTTCGAGGCCTCCCTGAGCAGCGACTGCTGGGAGCTCAAGGACCCGGAGAAGGAGCCGGTGGCCGCGCTCAGCCGGTTGATTGCCCGGTTGAGCTTGGGCAGGGTGTCGCCCGTGGTGCTGTTCAGGCCCTTCGCGGACTCTCGCGCGGCGGCTGCGGCCTGAGTCAGCTCCTCGGAGCTATCCCGCAGCACCTTGGCGGTCTTACTGGTGCTCTTGCCCGCGGCGTTGAGGTCTGCGAGCAGCTGGCGGTTGGCGTCGTTGCTGCGCTGCAGTTCGTCGATGGTGGCGTTGAGCTGGCCAGCGATGGTCGGGCTCACGCCCGCGGCGCCCATCAGGCCGCGGAGCTGCGCGATATTGCGGTCCCCGAGGTCGACGAGCTGGGTGGTCTGCTCGCTGGCGCCGGCGATCTGCCGGCCGGCCTGCTCGGCGGCGCCGCTGACCGCGGCGACCGAGGAGTTCGCGGCGGCGGTGCCTTCAGCCAGGGCGGCAGTGCCCTGGGCGTAGGCGTCGCCGGCGGAGTCGGAGAAGTCTGCGACCATGCGCTGCACGATCGCGACGGACTTATCGACCTCCGCGAGGGTGGATTTGGCGTCCTCAAGGGTGCCGTGAGCGGAGTTCAGCGCATCCTTGGTGGCAGCGATGGTGGGGCGGGCCCCGGCCACGCGACCCTTCATCTTGTCCAGAGATTCCTGGCCCTCGTCCAGTGTTGCGAGGGTTTCGTCCAGCCCGGTGACGGCCTTGTTCTTGCTGTTGTCGAGCCGCCCGGAGATGCTGTTGCCCTCTTCCCGGACCTTCTTGGACGCCGTCTCGCCCAGCTGCTTTTTGAAGGAGCTGGTGATCTGGTCGTTGATCGCGGATGCGCCCGCATCGGTGATCAATGGGGCGACGGCGCTGAGCTTCTCGTTCGGCCGGTAGATCAGCTGCGGCTGGCTATAGGTTCCCTGAAATGTGGAGAGGAGATCCCGGGAGAAACGGTCGGGGATCTCGATGCTGCTGAAAACGTCGCCACGCGCGAGGGCGCGATCAGCTTCGGATTTGGACATGAATTGCCAGCCGAGCTCGTCGTTTTCTTTGAGCTCGGCGACGACTTCGTTGCCGATGTTCAGCGACCCCGTGAGCGGCGATGACGCGCCGCGATCTTCGTTGACGACGGCGACCTTGATGTTTTCGGTGTTGCCGTAGGGGTCCCAGAAAGCTGCGACGTTCACCCAGGAGTACAGCGCGGGTGTGATCATGACTCCGATGAGAATGACCCACACTTTACGGACGCTCACGAGACGCTTGAGGTCTCGAATAAAGATCTTCCAGGTGGTGTTCACGACGTGACCGTACCACTTTTGGGGCTGTTGAGCACTCGCTGTTGGCCCGAGGAGAGAAATTTGCAGCGCCAAGCGCTGGAGAGATGCGTTGGGCGGGCAAATATTCAGTATTGATTCAGCTGGGCGCAGTTTCGCCGAGGACGCGTTCCGTTTGGCGGTGAGGGCGAGACGGCCACCAGAACTTCTTCCCGCAAAGTTGAACGACTGCGGGGACCACGAGGCTGCGCACGATGAGAGTATCCAGCAGCACTCCGATACAGATCACGATGCCGATCTGGGCGAGGGCAACCAGGGGAAGAACTCCGAGAGCTGCGAATACGGCTGCGAGCAAGATGCCGGCTGACGTGATGACACCACCGGTGGAGCATAGGGCGGAGAGGATCCCATTCCTGGTGCCAACGGTGTTGGCGTCTTCTCGGGCACGGGTGACCAAGAAGATCGAGTAGTCAATACCGAGGGCGACGAGGAAAACGAATGCGTACAGCGGAGTAGAGGAGTCGAAGCGATCAAAACCAAAGAGGTGGTGCGACACCCACCACCCAGCACCGAGTGCCGCGACATTGGTGAGCAGCACGGATCCTGTCATCACTAGGGGCGCGACAACGGATCGCAGCAGGAACAGCAGTGCCACAAAGATGAGCCCGAGGACGAGGGGAAAGACGACGCGACGGTCATCGGCCGCTGCAGTCTCGGTGTCGTAGAGCTCTGCGTCCCCACCGCCAACAAATGCGCCTGTCCCATCCAGGATTGCGCGTAGCTCCGGGGTTGTTGCACCGGACACCTCGATGAAGCCTTCGTCATTGGGGCGTGGTTGAAGCCCAGCGTCGCTGAGGCGTTCCGAGGTGGCCGTGATGTCCTCGGTAGAGATGATTGCCGGGGTTGCGGAGGCATCGGGGAAGGCCTCTGACAACTCGCGAGCCGCAGAAATGGATTCCGGGGTATCGATGAACTGATCTGATTGATTGAGCCCCGTGCTGATGCTGAACGTGCCCAGCGACATTGCCCCGAGCGCAAACAGCGACATGGCCAGAATCGCAGCGGGTCGTTTTTTTACGGCTCCACCCACGGCGTCGAAAACCCTGTGCTCAGTGGTGTCGCCGACGCGAGGGCTTCGCGGCCAAAAAATCCAGCGACCGAACCACAACAGGGCCCCGGGGAGGACAAAGGTGCCAAAAACGAAGGCTACGACGATGCCGAAGGATGCCGCGACCCCTAGGGACCTGGTCGTTGGGGTGTGAGAAGCAAGCAGGCACAGTACACCGAGGACCACTGTGGCGGCAGAGGCCACGGTGGTGGTCACGGTCGGTCGCCAGGCACGTGCCATTGCCGTGAAGCGGTCATCGACTTGGGTGAGCTCATCTCGGTATCGGGAGATCAGCAGGAGCGCATAGTTTGTGCCTGCACCGAAAACCAGAACGGACAGAATTCCACCTGTAGATTCGTCCCACTGCATTCCCAATGCGTCCAGGATGCGTGGGTAGGTACTAGCGACGAGGCGGTCTGCCAACCCAGTGACTGCAAGGGGGATGAGCCACAGGAACGGTGAGCGGTACGTAAAGACAAGAAGGATCGCAACGATGGCCGCGGTGACGGCCAGAAGTTTGAAATTCGCTCCTGAAAACACGCCTGCTAGATCAGCGCGGATGGCAGCAGGGCCGGTTACAGAGGAGGAAATATCGTCTGGAAGATTGGCGCTCGCTCTATTCCGCAGGTCTTCGATCGCCCCCTCGCTATCGGAAGCGGTTCCGTCTGCGACATCGAGTGGTACTAATGCCGCGGTGCCGTCGTCATTCGGAATGAAGGGGCCACCAAGGTCTTCGGCCTTTGCTTGTAGCGCTGCCCGGTTGGCCCCGATATCGCCGGTGAAAAGCACCAGTGCCGTTGCGGTAGCACCGCCTTGGTGATCGGATGCCGCTTCGCGTTCTGCGGCAACACGGGTCGAATCAAATCCATCGGGCAG
>DWUR01000002.1 GCA_019120635.1 Candidatus Corynebacterium intestinavium
TGACGAGGATGATGTGACCGGCCAGCATGTTGGCCATAAGACGAATGGTCAGGGTTACCGGACGGAGGATGAAGGTCGAGAAGGATTCGATCGGTACAACAATGAAGTGGATGAAGGTCGGCAGGCCAGGAATGACCAGCGAGGACTTCATGTACTTACCGAACCCGTAACGCTTCACACCCGCGTAGATAAACACCACATATGCCACAAGCGCCAGTACCAGCGGGAGGCCGACACGGGCGCTTGGGGAGATGTTCAGGAACGGGATGAGGGTCGGCAGGTTCGCAGCCACGACAGTGAAGAAGATTGCCGCAATCACCGGCAGGAACCGGCGACCTTCCTTCTTGCCTAGAATTTCCTCCGCGATGTGGATCCGCACGAAGTCCAGAGCGATTTCGCCAACGTTCTGGATACCGCGGGGAACCAGCTTCGGCTTGCGCATAGCGATCAGGAAGAAGATCACCACGATGGCGATCATCAGGATACGCACGAGCATGAGACGGTCAAGGGCGAAGATATCGCCCGCGAAACCGGTCAGCCACAGCTGATTTGGATCCACCTGCCCCGGGAAGAATTCGTGCTCCAATGAAGGGGGATGAAACTCACCCTTCATTGCCAAGGTTGTTACACTCAGCGTTCTCTCCCGTGATTGGGCCGCGTGAACTTTTAGAAAAGTTAGGCGGTGCGATGGAGGTCTATTTCTTGGTATTACCTCTCCCCCAGGACTCCGTCGCACGTCCATGAGGGTGGGTCGGTGCCGAATTACGCTGCCTTGGTGGCAATACGCCCAGCAGCCCAGTTGGCCCGCTACGACTCTACCAGGAAACCCCCAAGAAACCATAAGCGAAACCCCACAGGTTGTGATCACATTCACCTGTGGGGTTTCGCTCATTCCCGCTACGCCGGATCACCGGCCCGAACAGCTCTCTTGCGCTGCTTGCCGCCGGCTGGATTCGCGGCCTATTTCTCGGGGATATACATCAGCTTCGTGCGTGTAATTGCCATGATCTCCGAGCCGAGCATCGCCACGAGCACCAGGATGATCGTGACCCCGAGTGCCGTGTTGTCATAGAAGGTCTTGTCCTTGATGACGATCAGCACAACCAGCAGTAACGCTGCCTTAAGGAGCCAGGACCCCAGCACAGCCCCCAGGGTGACCTGAGGGGAGGAGTTGGCAGTCACCAGCACCACGCCGATCGTCATCAGCAGGAAGCCGCCACCAATCGCCGCACCGATGAGCGCGCCATAAATCCCCGGAAGGTCGCGCGTCGCGCCCCACAGGGCCAGCGAGAACACCGTCACCGCAGTCAGAGCGATGAGCCCGCCCCGGGCGGCACGGATCAGCGGACGGCGGGAATCACCGACGTCCGGGTCCTCCTCAACGGGAGGCAGCGGGGACTGCGCAGCTTGAGGGTCGGATACCCCGGGCTGGTCTGGCTGGCGGTCATTGTGACCTGCAAAATCTTCACTCACGTCGGATTACTCTATCTTCCGCTTCCCCAGATTTCCACAACGGAATCGCCGTGCTCGCCACGGCCACGAGCAGCAGCACCCCGACCAGGATCGCGGTCAGGTTCGTCGGCAAGACCGTGGAACCCACCGCGCCGAACGCGGCCACCCCGACCCAGGTATAAAGCACCAGCACCACCTGCTTTTGGGTGTGCCCCAGGCGCAGCAGCCGGTGGTGCAGGTGCTTCTTATCCGGTGCAAACGGGCTCTTGCCAGCCGCCACGCGCCGCACCACAGCGAGCACGAGGTCCAGCAGCGGAATGAACAGCGCAGCCAGCACTACGATCACGGGAGACAGCAGCGCGAACATGTCCGCCACTCCATAGAGCGAAAGGTTGATGCGCCCGGAGGCAGACACGCAGGCAGCGGAGAGCAGCGTGCCGATGAGCATCGAGCCCGAATCCCCCATGAAGATCCGCGCAGGCGAGAAATTGTGCGGCAAAAAGCCCATGCACACCCCGGCCAGCACAGCAGAGATAATCGCCGGCGGATACGCGGACACCGCCCCACCCTGGTCATGCAGGATCGTCAGCGAGTAGATCAGCACGGTGCCCGCCGCGATCAGCCCCAGACCGGCAGCCAGGCCGTCCAGGCCGTCGACGAAGTTCATCGCGTTGATGATCGTGACCGTGAGCAAGACGGTCAAGATCGTGGACTGGACCTGGTCCAGAATGAGGGTGGTCCCCTCCCCGCCGGGCCAGTAGATCAGATACCAGCTCAACCCCAGCAGGCTCATGAGCGTCGCTCCCACGACCTGCCCGCCGAGCTTGACCCACCAGGCGATGTCCCGCAGGTCGTCGAGAATACCGACGATGACAATCACGAAGGCTGAGGCCAGCACCGCCGTCATATCTGGTGTGACCGGCGGGAATCCGCGATTCAAGGCAGGCAGCTGAGCTGCGGCGACAATCGCGACAACCACGCCGGTAAACATCCCCACCCCACCCAAGCGAGGCGTGGGAACCGTGTGCACGTCGCGCTCCCGGGGCATGGCCATGGTGCCGTAGCGGACCATGAGGTAGCGCACACCGCCAGTGGTCAGGAAGGTCACGGTACAGCCGACCAGCAACACGAGCGCCAGCTCGCGTAACGGCACGCCGGCACCGGCCACCGGCGTGAATCCCTGAGCCACAAGCATCCCGTTAGCCCACCTTTAGGACTTCGAACGCAGCTCGCTGGCTGGCATCTGAAGCACCTCGCCGATCTGCTCGGCGCTGATCGCGCCCTCGCGCAGGATGCGTGGGCGGTGCCCGGCCAGGTCAACGATCGTGGAGGGCTCCCCGATGGTCGCCTCCCCACCGTCCAGGTACACCGCCACGGAGTCGCCGAGCTGCTCCTCAGCCATGGCCACGGCGGTCGCCGGCGGCTGGCCGGAGACGTTCGCGCTGGACACGGCCATCGGACCGGTGCGCTGCAGCAGATCGATGGCGATCGGGTGGTTCGGCATGCGCAGCATCACGGTGCCGCGGGTGTCCCCCAGGTTCCACGGCAGGCTCGGAGCCTGCGGCACGACCAGGGAAAGCCCACCGGGCCAAAAGGCCTCGACGAGCCGGCGAAGGTGCGCACTGAACTCCGCGACCAGCCCCTCGACGGTGTCCCAGGACCCGATCAGCACGGGCACGGGCATATCCGGTCCGCGGTGTTTGGCCTGCAGTAGAGCCTCGACGGCAGCATTATCGAAGGCATCGCAGCCGATGCCATAAAGCGTGTCCGTCGGCATGACGATCAAGCGACCGCCCTTCACCGCGTTCTCCGCTGTGACGATGGCGCCCTCCCGGTCTCCGGGGTTTGTCGCGTCTACTCGCTGGGCCATGTGCTTCCTTCTCCCTTACTTGGGAATTGTGCGCTGTTTTCTTCTTCTAAAGTGTAGTGCCCCGCCCGGTGCCGCCCGCGGGGTGGCTGTTATTGGCTTGCCTGTGGCGAAGTCGCTCGCCCGACGACGAAGCGGTCGCGGCCAGCAAAGTCCTGTTTCTTCTCGACGTCGCTCAGTCCCGCGGCAATGAGGATCTCCCGGGTCTGATCCCCGGTGGCGTCGTCGTGTTCGACGGCGACCGGCGCCCCGGGGGCGGCGGCGCGCATGATCGCGGTGGCGACGTGCGGCATGAGCTCGAGGCCGTCGTCGCCGGAGAAGACGGCGATCGCGGGGTCGGCCCCGGTCTCGACGTCCGTTCGGCTGCCGCTGGGGACGTAGGGCGGATTCGCGACGAGGAGCTGGGCGCGACCGGAAAGCCCCAGGGTGTCGAGGAGCCCCAGGTCGCGGACGTCGCCCTCCACGAGGCGGACGTCCAGTTGCTCGCCGAGCAGACCCGCCCGGCGGAAGTAGGTGAGGTTCTCCTGCCCCAGCTCCACGGCCGCCGGATCCAGCTCGATGCCGGTCACCTCAATCCTGCGGAGCCAGCGGTAGTCGCCTGATCCGGCCGGAGCCTGCTCGCGGAGGAACTCGGCGAGCTGCGCGGCCAGCGCCAGGCCGATGGTGCCGGGACCGGCGCACAGATCCACCACGCGCACCACCCCGTCTGCCGGGCGCAGCTTCGGCTCGGCGGCTGCGCGCTCAAGCCAGCCACGGATCTTCCCCAATGCGTACTCGGTGAGCAGTTCGGTTTCAGGCCGCGGGATGAAGCCGCGGGAATCGCTGTAGAGGTCGTAGCCGAAGAAGGGTGCGGCCCCCACGATGTGCTGCAGGGGCTCGCGACGCACCCGGCGGGCCACCCACTCGGCGAAGATCACCGGCTCGGGGGCGCCACCGGCGGCGAAGACCTCGGTCAGTCCGGCCGGGGTGCGCGGCGAATCCGCATTACCCTGCCCCGCCAGGGCGTAGGCCATGAGCCAGCGGGCGTCGTTGAGCGGAGACGCCAGTCCGGCGTCGGAAAACTGCCGCGCAGCGGTGCGCACCGCCTCGCTGACGGTGGCCATTTAGGCCTCGGCCTCGAGGCGCTCGATGCGCTCGGCTTCCTTCAGAGCCGCGAAGAGGGCCTCCAGGTCACCGTCCAGCACGGAATCTAGGTTATTGGCCTTGTAACCGATGCGGTGATCAGAGACGCGGGACTCCGGGAAGTTATAGGTGCGGATGCGCTCGGAGCGGTCCATGGTGCGGATCTGTGCCGCGCGGCCCTCCGCTGCCTCCGCCTCGGCCTCTTCTTCCTTCATCTGCTGCAGGCGAGCTGCCAGCACCTGCATCGCGCGGGCGCGGTTCTGAATCTGGGAGCGTTCCTTCTGGCAGGTCACGACCACGCCGGTCGGCAGGTGGGTGATGCGGACTGCCGAGTCGGTGGTGTTCACGCCCTGGCCGCCCTTACCGGAGGAACGGTAGACGTCCACGCGGATGTCCTTCTCGTCGATCTCGACGTCCTCGACCTCGTCCGGCTCCGGGTAAACCAGGACACCGGCGGCGGAGGTCTGGATGCGCCCCTGGGACTCGGTCACGGGCACGCGCTGCACGCGGTGGACGCCGCCCTCGAACTTGAAGTCGGCCCACGCGCCGTCGCGGGAGGGCTGCTTGGAGCGGATGGACATGGTCATGTCCTTGACCCCGCCCAGGTCAGTCTCGTTGAGCCCCAGAATCTCGGTGGCGAAGCCATGGCGCTCCGCATAGCGCTGGTACATGCGCGCCAGCTCTCCAGCGAAGAGTGCCGCCTCCTCGCCACCGGCGCCGGACTTGATCTCCATGATGATGTCGTCGCCGTTCTTGGGGTCCCGCGGGGCGAGCAGATCGGTGAGCTTTTCCTGCAGCTCCTCGATCTCCGCCTCCAGGCGGGTGGCCTCCTCGGCGAACTCCGCATCCTCACTGGCCATCTCGGCCGCGGCCTCGTGATCCTCCCGCGCGGTGTTCAGCCGCCCGTAGGTCTGGATCACCGGCTGGAGCTCCTGGAAGCGCTTGCCGACCCGGCGCGCCGCCTTCGGGTCATTGTGCAGCTCCGGGTCCGCCAGCTGGGCCTCCAGCCCCTGGTACTCCGAGAGGATGTCATCCATCACCGACGGGGTGTGGCCGAGCGCAGAATCCTTGCTCGAGTCTTTACCTGCCTTGGACATGCTTTTAGTCTCTTCCTAATAGTCCTGGTCCACTGGTCAATGCTAGCCGGTTGGGGTGCGGACTAGTCATCCTCTTCATCCGCGAGCGGGGCGGAGCTGGCGATCTGGATCATGAAGTCACGGTTCGTCTTATTCTTCCGCAGCTGCTTGATGAGCAGGTCGATCGCGGCCTGCGGATCCAGGGCGGAGAGGATGCGGCGCAGCTTGTGCATGACGCGGGCCTCGTCCGGGCCGAGCAGCAGCTCGTCCTTGCGGGTGCCGGATGGGTTGACGTCCACGGCCGGGAACACGCGGCGCTCGGCGATCTTGCGGTCCAGCTTCAGCTCGGCGTTACCCGTGCCCTTGAACTCCTCGAAGATCACCGTGTCACCGGCGGAGCCGGTCTCCACCATCGCGGTAGCGATGATCGTCAGGCTGCCGCCGTGCTCGATGTTGCGAGCTGCACCCAGGAAACGCTTCGGCGGGTACAGGGCATTGGAGTCCACACCACCGGACAGGATGCGCCCGGAGGCCGGCGAGGAGTTGTTGTACGCACGGCCAAGTCGGGTGATGGAGTCCAGCAGGAGGACCACGTCCTTCCCCTGCTCGACCAGGCGCTTCGCGCGCTCCACCGCGAGCTCCGCGACGGCGGTGTGCTCCTTCGGCGGGCGGTCGAAGGTCGAGGCGATGACCTCGCCGTTGACGCTGCGCTGCATGTCCGTGACCTCCTCCGGCCGCTCGTCGACGAGGACGACCATGAGGTAGCACTCCGGGTTATTGGTGGAGATCGCGTTGGCGATGTCCTGCAGGATCGTGGTCTTACCGGCCTTCGGCGGGGAGACGATGAGCGCGCGCTGTCCCTTACCGATCGGCATGATCAGGTCGATCACGCGGGTGGTCAGCACCTTCGGGGTGGTCTCCAGGCGCAGGCGCTGATTCGGGTACAGCGGGGTCAGCTTGGAGAAGTCCGGGCGCTGCGCTGCCTGCTCCGGGGACAGGCCGTTGACCGTCTCTACGGAGTGCAGCGGGGTGAACTTCTGGCGGTTGCGGCCGCGGCCACCGCCCTGCTTTGCGTTCGGACGGATGGTGCCGACGATGGCGTCGCCGTGGCGCATGCCGTACTTGCGCACCGTGTTGATTGGGACGTACACGTCCGTCGGCCCCGCGTGGTAGCCGGTGGTGCGAATGAAGGCGGTGTTGGCGTCCGCGAAATCGAGGATGCCCGCGACCGGGGCCTCCTGCGGCTCGGGCTTCTGGTCCTGCTGGTCGTTGCGGTTCTCGCCCCCGCCCTCGTGGTTGCCGCCGTCGCCGTGGCCACCGTTGTTCCGGTGCCCGTTGTTGCGGTCGTGTCCCCTCTCTCCCCCACGACGGTTGCGGCGGTTACGGCGGTTACGACGTCGGCGCCCCTGGTGGTTATCGCCTCCGTCGTTGTGGCGGTTGTTGCGGCGATCGCCGCGCTCGTTGTTGCTCGAGTTCTGCTCCTCCTGCTGGCCGGAATTGTTCTCCGACTCCGGGGAGGATGGGCGCTCGCCCCGCTGGCCTTCTCGACGCTCGGTGTGCTTGTCTTCTCCGCGCTCGCTCCGGTCGTTCCGGTCGCTGCGCTGCTCAGCCTTCTTTTCAGCCTTCTGTGCAGGCTGATCGCTGGCTACAGCGCCGCCACCTTTGCCGGCGTTCTCGATGGCTGCCACGAGGTCTCCTTTGCGCAGTTTCGACGTTCCCTTGAGCCCCTGGGCCGCTGCAACCTGCCGCAGCTCGGCCAGCTTGAGGGAGGCCAGCCCATTGGCCTGACCCCGCTCGATGATGTCGGACAAGCTCACGAAAGTCCTTTCCGCCGCACAGCACCCTTCGTCGACACCGGCCAGGACTATTGGCCAGTGCATCTCACGCGCTGCGCAGAAATTTGCATTGATTTTGGCCGACGACACACGCCGGCCCAGGTGGCGGCCACTCAACAGATGCGCCAAGCAGGCAACAACCCGGAATTATTCTTGAGTATTAAAAGAAATTGCCCTCGCACGATCCCGCACATCTGGCAGACGCCCACTGTCTGGGGCCGGCCGGGAATCGCGGTGGCGGTGCGGCTGCCGCGGGGCCAATAACAACCCGGCCCACGAAGCGGCGCTGGCGGTTGACCGCCCCACACCCTTGGAATCCTCCTGGGCCCCGGCTGATCGCACGGTGCCCTCGAAGCAGCTGCAAGTGTAACACCCGGCGATCGCTCACACACTTTTGAACCCGGCTTGAGCCACGAGTCCTCATGGCCAGGACGCATCAATGGTGGCCGAGCCACCGGGTTGGTGGGCTGGTGGCGTCATAAAGAAAAGGAACACGCAGTCGCGGGCTAAGGTGGACACCATGGAATCTACGATGCAGGAACGCCCCTTTTCCGTATCGCAAATCTTGACCTACGGCACCAATGCGCACCGCAACAGCACGGTGACCACGTACCTGGGAACCGAGCCTGAGGTCACGACCTTCGAGGAGATCGGGGCGCGCGTGGCCGCTCTCGCGCACGCGCTGGCCGAGGATTTCGGCATCCGCATCGGCGACCGGGTGGCAACCCTGATGGTCAACCGCACCGAGCACCTCGAGGTGCTGCTGGCGGCCCCGTCGATGGGCGCGGTCTTCCAGCCGCTGAACCGGCAGCTCGCCGACGACCAGGTCATCCACACCATCAATCACGCCGAGGACCGCGTCATCGTCTGTGACGCAGTGGACGCCGACCGCCTGGTCGAGATGCTCCCCCAGTGCCCCACCGTGGAGGGCGTGATCCTCGTCGGGGCCAGCCCCGCGGATTTCACCCGCATCCAGGACCGGATCACCCTCACCTTCGCCGAGGCTGACCCCGATCGCCGGATCCACGTGGCCGACTACGAGCCGCTGCTGGATGAACGGCCCGCGATCTACGACTGGCCGGATCTCCCGGAAACCGCGCCGGCAGCACTGTGCTACTCCACCGGCACGGCCGGGGCGCCGAAGGGCGTGGTGTACTCGCACCGCTCCCTGTGGCTGCACTCCCTGGGGCTGCGAACGGCCGATAGCTTCGGCATCCAGAACGACACCCCCTTCCTCCTGGGAGTGCCGATCTACCACGTCTTGAGCTGGGGCGTTCCGCTTGCCGCGTTCATGTCCGGCGCGCCGATGGTGATGACTGGGCACACCACGGACCCCGAGCACCTCGCCCACGTCATTGAGGACGCCATGCCCCGCCAGGCGCACGGGGCCTCGGCGGTGTGGATGAGCCTGATCGTCCACTACGAGAAGACCCCGCCGCGGCGCATGAGCTTGCAGACGATCTACTCCGGCGGCTCCCAGGTTCCCCCGGCCCTCATCGACGCCTGGGAGGCCCGCTACGGCGTGGACATGATCCACTGCTGGGGAATGACGGAAACCTCGCCGATCGGCACGGTCGCTCACCCGCCCGCCGGCGTGGCTGGCCAGGCGCGTGCCGCCTACCGCTACTCCCAGGGACGCTTCCCCGTGGGGCTGGAATACCGCATCGTCAACGACGCGGGCCGCGCCCTGGAATCCCACGACCGCAATGCCGGCGAGCTGCAGGTTCGTGGGAATACCGTCGCCGCCAGCTACTACGAGTCCCCCAGCCAGACCGGGGACGGCGCGGCCAGCGTCTTCCGGGGCGAGGCGGTGGACGATGGCTCCAGCCGCTTCACGGTCGACGGCTGGCTGCGCACCGGCGATATCGCCACCGTGACCCAGGACGGCTTCCTCGTCATCCACGACCGGAAGAACGACGTGATCCGCTCGGGCGGCGAGTGGATCTACTCCGCCTCCCTGGAGAACTACCTGCTGGCCCACCCCGGGGTGAACGAAGCGGCGGTCATCGGCATCCCGGACGATAAGTGGGGCCAGCGCCCCCTGGCCGTCGTCGTCCTGGCCGCGGGTTACGAGCCGACGGAGGAAACCGCGACGGATATCCGCAACTCTTTGCTGCCGCAGGTTCCCGCGTGGATGGCGCCGGAGAACTTCAGCTTCGTGGCGAACATCGAGCGCACGAGCGTGGAGAAGTTCGACAAGAAGGAGCTGCGCCGGCTGATGCGCCGTGGTGAGCTGGATTTCATGACCCTGCCGGATCCCGACGAAGAAGCCGAGTTCGGCCAGGACTAGTGGCTGCTGCGGGCGTTGACAGTCCCACTAGAATGAGCCCCACGATGACTCAGAATTCCTCTGCTCCCCGCCCCCGCCAGCTGGTCGACTCCTTCGGCCGCGTGGCACGGGATCTGCGGGTCAGCCTCACCGACCGCTGCAACCTGCGCTGCACCTACTGCATGCCGGCTGATGGCCTGGAGTGGCTGCCCACGGAGCACTCGCTGAGCGATGCGGAGGTCATCCGGCTGGTGCGCATCGGCGTGGAGACGCTGGGCATCCGGGCGGTGCGCTTCACCGGTGGCGAGCCGCTGCTGCGCAAGTCCCTGGAGGAGCTGGTGGCGGCCACCGCCCAGCTGCGCACCGACGAGGGGCACGTGCCGGGCATCGCCATCACGACGAATGCGCTGGGCCTCGACAAGCGGGCAGCCGGGCTCGCAGCGGCAGGGCTGAACCGCATCAATATCTCGCTGGACACCACGGATCCGCAGACCTTCGCCGCACTCAGCCGGCGGGATCGGCACGAGGATGTCCTCCGCGGCATCGACGCCGCGCTGGCGACCGGGCTGAATCCCGTGAAAATCAACTCTGTCGTCCTGCCCGGCGAAAACGAGGACTCGGCCGCTGATTTGGTGCGCTTCTGCCTGCGCAGGGGCCTGCAGCTGCGCTTCATCGAGCAGATGCCGTTGGGCCCGCGCGGCCAGTGGACCCGCGAGGGAATGGTCACAGCCGATGCGCTCCTGGAGCGGCTGGCAACCGAATTCACGCTGCGCCCGGCAGCCGAGCCCCGCGGCTCCGCGCCCGCCGAGCTGTGGGACGTCACCGACGGCGAGTATTCCGGGCAGGTGGGCATCATCGCGAGTGTGACCCACCCCTTCTGCGGGGCGTGCGACCGCACCCGACTGACCACCGACGGGGCGATCCGCTCCTGCCTGTTCTCCAAGGCAGCCGACGAGGTCTCCTTGCGGGACATGATGCGGCAGGGCGCAAGCGACGAGGAACTCGCCGATGCGTGGGCGGGCGCGATGGCACGCAAGAAGCCGGGCCATGGCATCGACGACCCCGGCTTCCTCCAGCCGGAGCGCACCATGAGCAAGATCGGCGGCTAGCGTGGCGGATCTCGTTTCCATCGCGCAGCACCGCGAGCGGGTGCTCGCGCTGGCTCAAGCAAGAGTGCTCCCCGGTGTACCGCTCGACCAGGCCTATGTGCACGTGCTGGCGGGCGAAGTCCGAGCCCGCCTGGCCAATCCGATCTTCGATAACTCCGCGATGGATGGCTTCGCGGTGCACGCGGCGGACGTGGCTGGCACAGGCCCCTGGGTGTTGCCGGTGGCCGGCGATATTCCCGCTGGTGCCCCGCGCGTCGAGTGCCCACCCGGCCACGCGGTCCGCGTCATGACGGGCGCCCCGGTGCCACCGGGAGCGGACATCCTCGTCGTCCCGGTGGAACAGACGGACGTCCCCGCCGGGCCATTAGAGCTGCCCGAGCAGATCACGGTACACACCGTGGATGTAGAGCGCAGCCATATTCGCCCGGCTGGGGGCAAGCACCCCGCCGGGGCGGTCGTGGCTGCAGCGGGCACGCGGGTGGATGCGGGCACGCTCGCCGCGCTGACCTCGGCTGGAGTGCAGGTCGTGGACGTGTACGCCCGGCCCACGGTGGCGGTGATCTCCACCGGGGACGAGCTGGTGCCCTGGCCGGACGTCCCGGGCGCTTCCCAGCTGCCGGATTCCAACCTGCCGATGATCGCCGCCCTGGCCGCGGAGCACGGTGCTGCCGAGGTGCGGCGGTTCCACAGCGGGGACCGCGGCAGGGCTTTGGCCGAGCTGCTGGACGAGGCGAGTGCGTGCGATGTCATCGTGACCACCGGCGGCATCAGTGCCGGGGCCTTCGACGTGGTGCGGGAGGTGGTTGGCCCTCGCGAAGGGTCGCGGTTCGGCCCGGTCGCGTAGCGCCCCGGCACTCCGCAGGGAGTGCCCCCCCTGGGGGGGAGGCCACGCTGGGGGGGGAGGCCACGCTGGTTTTCCTGCCGGGGAATCCCGTGGCGGCCTACGAGTCCTTCCTGCTCTACGTGGCCCCGCTGCTGGCGGTGCTGGGCACGGGCAACCGGGAGGCCCGGGCATTTCGGCCGCTCCAGGCGGTGGCCGGCCCTGGTTTCGCCGCCCCGCGCAAGGGCCGCTCGCTGGTGGTCCCCGTCCGCCTATCCGACGGGGGCGGCGCCCCGGTCGCGGTGCCGTTTTCTACGGGCTCGCATAATTCCAGCGACGTCACCGCGCTGACGGGCATCGATGGCTTCACGCTCATCGAGCCCTCAAACGAGGCCGCCGCGGGTGGTACGGCAGAACGCGGCGCGGCGAGGGCTGCAGCCCCGGCCGAGGGGGATCCGCTGCTCGTCCACCTGCTCGGCCGCGAAACAACCGGGCAATGAGTATGAGCAGGGGTACGAAAATGCCGAGTTCACAAGACAACAGCGAGCCCACGACCCTGAGCCCCAGCGCACCGGCGCCGACCCCCGGCGCGCAGCCGTCCTCCCCGGAATACGTCTTCGCGAACCTCGGCATCGTCGTGCTGGCGGGCGGGAAGTCCACCCGCATGGGTGCCGATAAGGCCAAGGTCACAGTGGACGGGCGCAGGCTCATCGACCGGCTGTGGGATTCCCTGCCCCCCCCCAATTGCCCGCGGGTGGCCGTGGCACCTCAGAACCTGGGGGTGCCGACGGTCAGCGAAAGCCCTCCCTTCGGCGGACCGGTGGCGGGAATCGCCGCGGGGCTGCGGGAGCTGGATACCGAATGGGTGGCGGTGTTAGCCGTCGACGCCCCTGGCTCCGCCGCACTCCTGCCCAAGCTCGCCGCAGCCATCGGTGGGGCGGACTGCGCGGTGGTGGTCAACGCCGAGGGCTTCGACGAGCCGCTGTGTGCGCTCTGGCGCCGGGCCAGCCTGCTCACCGCGATAGTGCAAACCGGGGAACGCGACGTGCCTGCCGGTGCCCTGCTGCGGGCCGCCGGGCAGGTGGTGCGGGTGCCGGGAACGGGCGCGGAGCGGGACTTCGATACCCCGGCGCAACTCGCGGAGCTGGGTGAGGTCAAGCTGGGGGACGTCGAGTTGAGCGACGTCAAGCTGAGTGGCGGGGCCGAGGTGGGCGACGTCGGACTTGAGTGACGCCGTACTGGTGTGAGACCGAGCTCGCCTTATCCGCGCGGCCGGGCGCGGCCGAAAGCGAGCCGCCGAATAGGGTCCTAGCCCCCGGCGAAGGGCGGCAGGACGTCCACGCGCTGCGCCCCGGCGAGACCGGTCGCGCGCTCGGCCCGCTGGCCGTCGACGAGGAAGGTGCAGCGTTCCAGGATGTCCGCCAGGCTCAGGCCAGAGTCCGTGCGCCCGGTGTGCCGCGCAGCCGCATCCTCGAGCAGCTCGCCGAGGGTGTCGAAGGCCGAAGCGGGCTCCTCGCTGACCCCGGTGGCGGCGCGAGCGGCGGCAAAGTAGTGGATACGCATGCGCTCCATGCTAGCCCGTCCCCGGGCGCTATCGGATCCAGCCCGAAATGCTGGGCCAGACAGCCAGGATGACCTTCAGGCAGTCCCGCATGCCACCCGAGGACGAGGAGGCGTTGACCACCAGGGTGCCGCCCGGCTCCCGGGAGCTCAGGCCGATCGCGCCGCGCGACATCGAAGCCTTGGGCGTGTTCTTCAGCCCCTCCATGAGCACCTGCGTTTCCACGGTCTCCAGCCGGGTGGAGATGATCTTGAGGGTTTCCTCCGGGGTGAGGTTCCGCGGCCCCAGCCCCGTTCCGCCGCAGGTCAGCAGCAGCGCTACCCCATCAGCGATTCCCTGCTCGAGCTCGCGCCGGATGGGCTCGGCGCCCTCGGGCACGACGATCAGGTCGGTGACGGTGAACCCGGCTCCCTGCAGCATCGCCGCGGCGTCCTGTCCGATGGTGTTCTCCCGCTCCCCGCCGGCGATGCGGTCGGAGACGACGACGATCTTCGCGCTCTGGCGCGGGGCCGTGCTCTCGCGCGGAGCCGTGTTGTCGTGTGGGGTTGTGCCGCTCATCTGCGCTCCTTGTCTGCTGTTCGGCGCCGCCCGCAGGGACCACAAGAAACACCGTTTTCTGCAGGGCTGCCGCAGGCTGCCGGAACCCATTTTAGGTCTACAGTGGGAGGTCGCCTGCGGGGTATGAATCCTCGCGACATTCAGCTGCACGCGAACCCCAAGGAGCATGAAGATTGTCCTCGCACTCCATCGACGCTGCGGGCTCGCCGAGCACCAGCGAACGCTATAGCCGCCAGGTCACCCTCATGGGCCCACAGGCCCAGGAGAAGCTGGCCGCCTCGCGGGTCGCGGTGATCGGAGCCGGTGGGCTGGGCTCCCCCGCGCTGCTGTACCTGGCCGCTGCGGGCATCGGTCACATCACGCTCATCGACGACGACTCCGTGGAGCTATCCAACCTGCACCGCCAGGTCATCCACAGCTCTGCGGCTGCCGCTAACGGCGAGTCCAAGGCCCACTCCGCCCGCGCGCGGATGACAGAGCTCAACCCCGAAGTTCACGTCGAGCCGGTCGTCGAACGGCTGACCTGGGAGAACGCGCTAAGGGTCCTGGAGGGCGCGGACCTCATCCTCGACGGGACGGATAACTTCGACACCCGGCACGTGGCCAGTCACGCGGCCGCCCGGCTGGGGATCCCGCACGTCTGGGCCTCGATCCTGGGCTATCAGGCACAGCTATCGGTGTTCTGGGCAGGCCACGGGCCGATCTACGAGGACCTCTTCCCCACCCCGCCCGCGCCGGGCGCGGTGCCCTCCTGCTCGCAGGCGGGGGTCTTGGGTCCGCTGGTGGGCATCGTGGGTTCGGCGATGGCGCTGGAGGCCATCAAGCTCATCACGGGCATGGGCCGCCCGCTGGTCGGCCGGCTCGCCTACTACGACAGCCTGACCGCGAGCTGGGAGGAGATCCCGGTGGCGGCCAACCCGGCCGTCACCGAGCAGGTGCGCACGGGCACTCCCCCGCATGGCCCGGTGGAGGTCACCGAAGTTCCCCCGGGGAGCACGATCATCGACGTGCGGGAGCCCAAGGAATTCGCGGAATTCCACCTGCCCGGGGCGATCAACGTGCCGCTGGCCGAGATTTTGGGCGGCTACACCCCGCCGGAGGTGGAAAACGGGGCGGTCGTGGTCTGCGCCCGCGGGGCCCGTTCGGCCCACGCAGTGGATGCGCTGGCGCGCCGTGGCGTCACGGGGCTAGCCAGCCTGCGCGGCGGGCTGACCCGCTTCCGCTAGTTCGCGGTCAGCCGTTTAAGCGTCCTCGACGGTCACCGGCCCGGCCACCGTCAGCTCTTCGACGCGGATGCCACGATCGCGGGCCTCCTGCAGAAGTGCTTCCTCCACCGGCTCGGTGGACAGCACCAGCACGGTCGGGCCCGCCCCGGAGAGGAACGCCGGGTAGCCCTGGTTGCGCAGGCGGTTGACCCACTCGGAGGAGATCGGCAGCACCTCGGCGCGGAATGGCTGGTGCATCCGGTCCCGGGTACCCTCCCACAGCAGGCTCGGGTCCTGGGACAGGGCGACGAGCAGCACGCCGGTGCGGGAGACGTTGAAGCGGGCGTCCATGTGGGGAATATCGCTCGGCAGCACGCGACGCACGGCCTCGGTGGAGGCGTGAGACTTCGGAATCAGCGCGGTGGCGCGGATATCCGGGTGCACCGTGACCGGGGCGGCGTGGTACGTCGGCTCGGTGCCGTCGACCGGGATATTCGTCCAGGACACGACGGCGCTGCCGAGGACGGAGGCCGCGACGTTATCCGGGTGGCCCTCGAAGGTCGAGGCGAGCTGGATGATCGTGTCTGTGTCCAGGACGTCCCCGGCCAGCGCGTTGGCGGCCACCACGCCCGAGACGGCGGCGGCAGCAGAGGAACCCAGGCCGCGGGACTGCGGGATGGAGTTATTGCAGCGCACCCGCAGGCCGCGGGCGATGACGTCGGACTTCTTCAGCCCGGCGCGGATGGCACGGACGACCAGGTGGCGCTCGTCCAGCGGCACCTCGCCCTGCCCCTCGCCGGTGACCTCCACCTCGAGACCGGAATCGATGACCTCGACCTCGACGTGGTCGTAGATGCTCAAGGCCAGACCCAGCGAGTCGAATCCGGGGCCCAGGTTCGCGGAGGAACCCGGAACCTTGACCCGAACCTTGCGGCCGACGGGGATCTCAGTCGCCATTGCTGTTACTTACCTTCCATACGGATGACGGAGTGGACCTCACGGACGGCGTCGAGCTCGTTGAGCGTGGCGACGGTCTCCTCCAGGTCCTTCTCGGTGGCGCTGTGGGTCACGACGACGAGGCGGGCACCCAGGTCGTCCTTGTTCTCCTGGCGCACCGTCTTCAGGGAGACGTTGTGCTTAGAGAAGGCGTTGGAGATCTCGGCGAGCACGCCCACCCGATCCTCCACCAGCATGTCAACGTGGTACCGGGTCACGACGTCTCCGAAATCAGCGATCGGAAGGGCGGCGTAGGTGGACTCGCGCGGACCGCGGCCACCGTGGATGATGTTTCGAGCCACGGCGACGACGTCACCGAGGACGGCGGAAGCGGTCGGGCCACCGCCGGCGCCGTTGCCGTAGAACATCAGGCGACCGGCGGACTCAGCCTCGACGAAGATGGCGTTATAGGACTCGGAGACGCTGGCCAGCGGGTGGGACAGCGGGACGAGCGCCGGGTAGACGCGTGCAGAGACACCAGGGGTGCCGTCGGCCTGGGTGACGCGGTCGCACAAGGCGAGCAGCTTGATGGTGCAGCCCGCGGCGCGCGCGGCCTCGATGTCCTGGGTGGTGATGTTACGGATCCCCTCGGTGTGGACGTCCTCGCTGGAGACGCGCGAGTGGAAGGCCAGGGATGCCAGGATCGCAGCCTTGGAGGCGGCATCGTGGCCATCGACGTCCGCGGTCGGGTCGGCCTCGGCGTAGCCCAGCTCGGTGGCCTCGGCGAGCATCTCGTCGTAGCTGGCGCCGCGCTCGTACATCGCGTCGAGGATGAAGTTGGTGGTGCCGTTGACGATGCCCATGACGGACTCGATCTTGTCGCCGGCCAGGGAGCGCAGCAGCGGGCCGACGACCGGGATGGCCGCGGCGACAGCTGCCTCGAAGAAGAGGTCAGCGCCGGTGGATTCGGCGGCTTCGGAGAGTTCGCCGGAGTGGGCGGCGATGAGGGCCTTGTTCGCGGTGACCACGGATTTGCCGGCCTTCAGGGCTGCGTTGACGACCTGGCGTGGGTAGTCGATGCCGCCGATGACCTCGATAACGAGGTCGATGTCGTCGCGCTGCACCAAGGAGAGCGCGTCATCCGTCAGCAGCTCGGAGTCGACTCCCTCGCGCGGGCGGGACAGGTCAGAGACCGCGACGCCGCGGACCTCCAGAGGCCCGCCGATCCGGGCGGCGAACTCGTCGGCACGCTCGTTGAGCAGTCGGTAAACCTCAGCACCGACTGTGCCCATACCCAGCAGTGCAACACCAATAGTGGCGTCGAGTCCTTTACCCGGGCGGATGGTGGGCGTCGATGCGTTAGTCATGAGTTTTCTCCCAATGTTGTTGTTGGTTTCGTGCTCGCCTTTGGCGGCGTCGGTTAGCCATTCTAGCGAGCGGCAGAATGCCAAGTTGTGTATCGCTTAAGTCAGAGGTTAACCCACCTAGACCAAGCTGTCTAGTTTTATGTTTCGCAGGTGCGCCCCAGCGTTGCCGGGGCAGACCTTCCCTAGCCCTCGAGGGCCAAAATATCCTCCAGGCGCTCCCGGCGAATCATCACCCGGTCCTGGCCATCGGCCACGGTAATCACCGGTGGGCGCAGGAACATGTTGTAGCGGGAGGACATCGAGTAGCAGTACGCCCCCGTCGCCGCGATGGCCAACAGGTCGCCCGGCGCGACGTCGTCGGGAACCGGGGCATCATTGATCAGGATGTCGCCGGACTCGCAGTGAGAGCCGACGATGCGGGTCGGGACCAGCGTGCCGGCGACCTCGCGATTGACCACACGGACGTCGTACTCCGCCTGGTAGAGGGCCGG
>DWUR01000075.1 GCA_019120635.1 Candidatus Corynebacterium intestinavium
CTGGATCTGCTGATAAGGGCCCTGCTGGTAGCCCTGCTGATAGGGAGCTTGCTGGTAGCCCTGCCTATTCGGTGGCCCCTGCTGGAAACCTTGCTGATAGGGGCCTTGCTGGTACGGGCCCTGCTGGAAGTTCTGACCGTAGCCCGCCGGACCAGCCGCCGCCCCTGCCGAGGCCGCGCCCCGCTGGTAGTTCGGTGGCTGCGGAGAGTTCGCCAGCCCCGCCCAGTCGTCCCCGGGGTTCGACGAACGCAGGTCCGGGTCGGTGGTCTCCTTGCCGGAGTCCCGCGGCGCGTTGGGGGACGTCGGCGCGGGCTGGTCGGCGCTCGGTTGCTTGGCGCTCGGCTGGTTGGTGCCTGGCTGGCTCTGAGCCCACGGATTATCCGAGGGCTGATTCCATGGGTTCTCCGGCTGGCCGTCGCCGGAGCCAGACGGCTTCTTCTCCCACGGGTTTTCAGACATCCACTGCTCCAGTCTTTGAGGGGTAGAAAGCTAACCTAAAAAGCATATAAGAAAGCGCACCTGAGCGGGGAATAGACCCTCCCGGAGGGTGCTCCCACGGGGCCCCGCGGGGAAGAGGCTGAGTAATGGAAACCTCGGGCGTGCACAATCTCTAGGATGGTGACCATGAGCCAAGCAACTTCCCGGCGCGTGCACGACACCTTCTCCAAAATCCCAGGTCCATTCATCAGCGGTGAGCAGCTCTACGAGGCCACTCGCCTCGGCGAGCGCATGACCATCATCGACTCCCACTGGGCCAAAACCGAGAACAGTGCGTGGGAAGCCTACGTGGGCCAGCACCTGCCGGGGGCGATGTTCTGCAACCCTCTCCAGCACCTGGCCGGCACCCCGTCGCGTGCCCGGGGCCGCAACCCCATGCCGGGCCTGGCTGCCCTCCAGCGCAGTTTCTACAACTGGGGCATCACGGAAGGCCGCCCCGTCGTCATCTATGACGCCGGGCGCAACATCTACGCTGCTCGCGCCTGGTGGATCCTGCGCTGGGCTGGCGTCGAGAATGTGAAGATCCTGAACGGCGGAACCTCCCAATGGGAGAAGGCGGGCGGCGACGTCGCCGGCGGAATCGGTGCCCTCCGGGGGCGCGGGGACTTCAAGGTCCGGCCGCGGTCCATGCCGGAGCTGTACATCGACGAGATCGACGTCTGGTGCTGCGACCGGATGCTGGTGGACTGCCGAGACCCGGAGCGCTTCCGCGGTGTTCGGGAGCCCTTCGACCACCAGGCAGGTCACATCCCGAGCGCGGTGAACATCCCCGTGGCCTCCCTGCTGGACGAGGAGGGCAAGGTGCTGGGTGGCGCCCAGCTGCGTGAGATCTTCGCCAGCCACGGCATCGATGAGACCACCGAGCTGACCGTACACTCCGGGTCCGGGCTGGACTCCGCCCTCTTCCTGGCTGCGATGGAGGAGGCAGGCCTCCCCGTCGGGCGGCACTTCGTGGGTGGTTGGTCACAATGGTCCGCTTCCTCCTCCCGCAAGATCGCGCGCGGTTAAGCTGGGGAAGCATGACAGATGGGTACGACTTTGAGGACCTCGGCGGCGCGGGGGATGTAGGCGCCGCAGGCTTCGGTGCGGCCGACGTGGATGCCGTCGTTACCGGCCGCGGGGAAGCGCTGAAGGCGGAGCGCACCCCGGTGGGGGCACCTCTCGCCGGAACGACCGTGCCGCTAAGCGCAGTGCCGCACCCTGTGTTCGCGTCCGGCTCCGCAGGCGCGGGCGTAGCTGTGATCCCAGACCCCGATAAGGAGATCGTGGAGGTGCAGTCCCCGGTCGCCGGAACCATCGTGCGGATGCAGCCCCACATGTTCGTCGTGGAGCTGGAGGGCGAGAGTGCCCGCGTGCTGGTGCAGATGGGCATCGACACTGATCAGCTCAACGGGCAGGGTTTCGCGACCCGCTGGGTCGAGGGCTCAACCGTGCAGGCGGGAACCCCGGTGGTCACTTACGCGCCCAAAGAGGTCGGCCGCCTCGGCTACGACCCGATCGTGCTGGTGTTGGCGCTATCCCACGGGTCGGGGGAGATCGAGTCTCCCGTCGCGCTGAGCGGCCCGTGCGCCGCGCAAGACGAGCTGTTTAGGGTCTAGCCACATGGCACGGAGCCTATTGAACCTTGTCGCGATGCTGTGGATGCTCACCGCGTTGACGGGCTTTCCGCAGTTGCTGGACACCGACGTGCTGCGCCGGGTGGCGACCTATTACTTCCTGGGGCTATTCGCGCTGCAGATCATCCCGTTGGTGATGACCTACAACGGCAGCTTCGGCCACCGGCTCCACCCGATCAACGTGGCCTATATGTCGCTGGCCTCGCTCGGGCTGGTCGGCAGCGTGATGCTGGCGATCGTGTTCGGGGTACACGGCGGCCCGGCGGTCACCATTCTTGCGGGTGCGCTGCTGTTCATGGGGGTTGTGGGAGCGACGGTGCTCGCACTCTTTGCCCAGCCGTGGCGCGACTGGGCCTTTAAGCAGCGGGAGAGCGAATATCTGGAGCGGATGAATCACCGCTTAGACGTGCGCGCGGAGGTGCGCCCCCAGCTGCACTCGGCCTTCGGGGAGAGGGTCTTCGGGGAGAGGGCCTTTGGGGAGAAGGCCTCTGGGGACGAGGGCGGCAGGAAACCCGGCGAGGACGACTAACCCGCCGGCTGGGGCTTCGCCCGCAAGTTCTAGAGGCCGTGCTTGGCGCGCATGATGCGCAACATCGTCTCCCGCGGCACGAGTCGCTGCAGGATATACGGCACCGGAGCCAGGGAACCCCGGGCGTACACCGCACGCGGGCGCGCTTCTGCCACCACGGTGCCCACCAGCTCCGCGACGTCCTCAGCGCTGATGCCCTTGGCCTCGTTGTCGTTGAGGGTGTCGAGCATCCGGTGGAAGTCCCGCGAGTAGGGGCCGGCGTCGTCGACGTAGATGGTGCGCCGCGAACTGAGCCCCGTGGCGATCGCGCCGGGCTCCACGGTGGAAATGCCGACCCCGAACGGCGAAAGCTCGCTGCGGGCGGAGTCGGCAAAGCTGCGGATCGCGGCCTTCGAGGCCACGTAGCTGCCCCGGTAACTCAGCGGGAAACTCCCCAACATGGACCCGATCATGACGATGCGACCGAAACCCTGCTCGCGCATTGCCGGCAGGAACTTCTGGGTGAGTTCCACGTGCCCGATGACGTTGACCTGGAACAGCCGCTCCAGCGCCTCCCGGGGTAGTTCCTCCAGTGGGCCGTTCTGGCTCTCGCCCGCGTTATTGACGAGCAGGCCCGGCGCGCCAAGTGCCAGGACGTCCTCGGCGAAGGCCTCAATAGAGGCCGGATCTGCGAGGTCTAAGGCTAGGTACTCCACATTCGGTACCGGATCGGTGAGCGTGGCCGGGTTACGTGTGGTTCCGACCACCCGAAGTCCGGATGCCGCGAAGCGGGCTGCGACCGCCTTACCGATCCCGCTGCTCGCCCCGGTCACGACGGCTAGGCTGCCGTCCGGGACCTGGGGCAGGGCAGGGGGCAGGAGCCAGGAGCTGAGGGAATTCACAGAAGTCTTTTTAGGCACAAAAGGAACCTTACCCCTGAAAACGTGACCCCGGCCACTATTGTCTGGAGCCTCCGATAGGATTTAGGCGGAATAAGCACACCACAAACCGGAAAGTTTGAGCTTGATGGCTACTGATCACGCAGCTTTTGTCCACCGCCACATCGGGCCCAACGGCAGCGATACCCAGGAGATCCTCGACTTCCTGGGCTATGAGTCCTCCGCTGCGCTCGCGGAGGCCGCCCTTCCTTCCTCCATCGTTCAGGAGGGGCCGATCGGCCTGCCCGACGCGCTGAGCGAGACCGATACTCTCGCCGCGCTCAAGGCGATGGCGTCGAAGAATAAGCCGATGAAGCAGCTCATCGGTAACGGTTACTACGACACGATCACCCCCGCGGTGATCCGCCGCAACGTGGTGGAGAACCCGGGCTGGTACACCGCCTACACCCCGTACCAGCCGGAGATTTCCCAGGGTCGCCTGGAGGCTCTGCTGAACTTCCAGACCATGGTGCAGGACCTCACCGGCCTGCCGATCGCGGGCGCGTCCCTGCTGGACGAAGCCACCGCCGTCGCCGAGGCCGTGCAGCTCATGGCCCGCGGCAACACCAAGGCCGCCAAGCAGGGGGGCGTGGTGCTGCTGGATTCCTCCCTCCACCAGCAGTCCATCACCGTCACCGAGGCCCGCGCGGAGGCTGCGGACATCCCGGTCAAGGTCGTCGATTTTAAGGACGCCACCGCCGCCGATTTCGCCGCCGCCGCGGGAGACACCCCGCTGGTCGGTGTGGTGGTCTCCAACCCAGGATCCACTGGCCGGATCCGTGACCTGAGCGGCCTGATCTCCGCTGCGAAGGAGGCCGGCGCGCTGGTCACCGTCGCCGCTGATCTGCTGGCCCAGGTGCTGGTGACCTCCCCGGGCTCCCTGGGTGCGGACATCGCGGTGGGCTCGGCCCAGCGTTTCGGTGTGCCGCTGTTCTTCGGCGGCCCGCACGCCGGCTTCATGGCCTGCGTTGACTCCCTGCAGCGTAAGATGCCGGGCCGCCTCGTGGGTGTGTCCAAGGATGCCGAGGGTGCCCCGGCGTACCGCCTGGCGCTGCAGACCCGCGAGCAGCACATTCGTCGCGACAAGGCGACCTCGAACATCTGTACCGCCCAGGCCCTGCTGGCCGTCGTGGCGAGCTTCTACGCCGTCTGGCACGGCCCGGCTGGCCTGCGCCAGATCGCAACTCAGGTGCACGGCCGCGCCGTCGCCCTGGGGGTGGGACTGTCCGAGGCTGGCCTGACCCTGGCTCACGATTCCTTCTTCGATACCGTGACCGTGGATGTGTCCAGCGTTGGTGGTGCGGACGCCGTTCTGCAGCGTGCGGTGGACGCGGGCTTCAACCTGCGGAAGGTTGACGAGGCCCACGTCGGAATTTCCGTCGGCGAGTCCACCACGGACGAGGACGTCGCCGAGCTGCTGGCCGTCGTCGCGGAGAAGAAGGGCGCGACCGCGGATACCTCCGGTTTCGAGCTTTCCGCCGGCCCGCTGGCCGACCTCGGTGTGCTGCGCGATGACGAGATCCTCACCCACCCGATCTTCACCGCCATCACCTCCGAGACCCAGATGATGCGCTACATGCGCAAGCTGGCGGACCGCGACCTGGCGCTGGATCGCACGATGATCCCGCTGGGTTCCTGCACCATGAAGCTCAACGCCGCCGTCTCCATGGAGCCGATCACCTGGCCGGAGTTCGCGGGCATCCACCCGCACGTCCCTGAGGATCAGGCTGCGGGCTGGCTGGAGCTCATCGATGACCTGGAGGAGCGCCTGGCCAAGATCACCGGCTACGCGAAGGTCTCCGTCCAGCCGAACGCTGGTTCCCAGGGTGAGTTCGCTGGCCTGCTGGCGATCCACCGCTACCACCTCTCCCGCGGCGATGATCAGCGCGACAAGGTGCTGATCCCGACCTCCGCGCACGGCACCAACGCCGCCTCCGCAGCGCTGGCCGGCCTGAAGGTCGTGGCCGTGAAGTCCGCCGAGGACGGCTCCATCCTGCTGGATGACCTGGACGCCAAGCTGGAGAAGTACGGCCCAGAGGTCGCCGGCATCATGATCACCTACCCGTCCACCCACGGCGTGTTCGAGGAGCACGTCCGCGAGGTTTGCGACAAGGTCCACGCCGCGGGTGGCCAGGTGTACATCGACGGCGCGAACCTCAACGCGCTGGTTGGCCTGGGTCAGCCGGGGCAGTTCGGCGGCGATGTGTCCCACCTGAACCTGCACAAGACCTTCACCATCCCGCACGGCGGCGGTGGCCCGGGCGTGGGCCCGGTCTGCGTGGCCGAGCACCTCATCCCGTTCCTGCCGACCGACCCGAGCTCCGAGCAGTCCGAGGACCCGAACACTGGCCTGCCGGTCTCCGGCGCGCGCTACGGCTCCGCTGGTGTCCTGCCGATCACCTGGTCCTACATCGCGATGATGGGCGACGAGGGGCTGACCGAGGCCTCCCGCATGGCCCTGGTCAACGCGAACTACATCTCCCGTAAGCTCGCGGATCACTTCCCGACGCTCTACACGGGTAAGAATGACCTGGTCGCCCACGAGTGCATCCTGGACCTCAACGCCCTGACCAAGGCCTCCGGCGTGACCGCCGAGGATGTCTCCAAGCGCCTGATGGACTTTGGCTTCCACGCCCCGACCCTGGCCTTCCCGGTGCCGGGCACCTTGATGGTCGAGCCGACCGAGTCCGAGGACAAGGCGGAGCTGGACCGCTTCATCGAGGCGATGATCACCATCCGCGGCGAGATCCAGGAGATCATCGACGGCAAGGTGACCGTCGAGGAGTCCGTGCTGCGCCACGCACCCTTCACCGCATTCAGCGTGACCCGCGACGACTTCGAGGAGGCCGTCTCCGGCGGCAAGTACTCCCGCCAGCAGGCAGCCTTCCCGGTGGACGGCCTGCGCCACACGAAGTACTTCCCGCCGGTGCGCCGCATCGATAACGCCTACGGCGACCGCAACCTCGTGTGTTCCTGCCCGCCGCTCGAAGCATTCGCCATCGAGGACTAAGACCCAGCACGTTTGAAGGAAGGTTTTGCAATGACTGATTCTGCAAGCACCCCGAAGCACACCGCCCTGCACCACGTGCACGAGCAGCTCGGCGCCCGCTTCACCGACTTCGGCGGCTGGGACATGCCCCTGAAGTACGGCAAGGAGCTCGACGAGCACCGCGCCGTCCGCGAGAACGTCGGCGTCTTCGACCTCTCCCACATGGGCGAGGTGGAGGTCTCCGGCCCGCAGGCCGCGGAGTTCCTCGACTACGCCCTGATCTCCCGCCTCTCCGCCGTCAAGGTCGGCAAGGCTAAGTACTCCATGCTGTGCACCGAGGACGGCGGCATCGTGGACGACCTGATCACCTACCGCCTCGCGGATGACGACTTCCTCGTCGTCCCGAACGCCGGCAACGCCCCGCGCGTCGCCGAGGCCCTGGCACAGCGCGCCGAGGGTTTCGACGTTACCGTCGTGGACCAGACTGCGGACAAGTCCCTCGTCGCGATTCAGGGTCCGAAGGCTGCCGAGGTCATGCACGCGATCGTCGAGAATGTCACCGACGCCCCGGAGGCTTCCGGTGCAACCGAGGACGTCAAGGGCGCGGTCGACGGGCTGGGCTACTACGCCGCATTCAAGGGCATCGTCGCCGGTCAGCCGGCACTGATCGCCCGCACGGGCTACACCGGCGAGGACGGCTTCGAGATCATCGTGGACAACGATGCCGCCGAGCAGGTGTGGAACGTCGCGCTGGGCAAGGCCACGGAGCTGGACGGCCTGCCCTGTGGTCTGGCTGCCCGCGACACCCTCCGCCTGGAGGCGGGCATGCCGCTCTACGGCAACGAGCTCAACGACGAGCTCACCCCGGTCGACGCGGGCCTGGGGGTCCTGGCAGCGACGAAGTCCAAGGATTCCTTCGTGGGTCGCGACGCGATCGTGGTGGCGAAGGAGAAGGGTGCGGCTCGGGTGCTCATCGGCCTGCAGGGCGAGGGGCGCCGCGCAGCCCGCAGTGGCTATGCGGTCCTGGCCGGCGAGGGTGAGGACGCCCAGCCGATCGGAGAAGTCACCTCGGGCGCGCTCTCGCCGACCCTGGGCTACCCAGTCGCGATGGCCTACGTGGATAAGGCTGCGACCGAGGAGGGCGGGGCAGCCGCCGTGGGGCAGACCGTGCAGGTCGATATCCGCGGCAAGCAGTACCCGTACCAGGTCGTGGAGATGCCCTTCTACCAGCGTGAAAAGTAGGGCAGCCGGGGCCTGATCGCCCCGCGCTACCCCTATTTCACGTTTTGCAGAGTTTGAAGTCGGAAAACCGCAGAAAAGCGGCATCAAACTCTGCAAAACATGAAATGGGGGTGGCCCAGCCGGCCCCGGGCCAAGGTATCCCGTGATATCCGCCGCAGCGGGCTGGCTGTGTAGTACAGTTTGCCGTGTTCGATGTGGTGGGGATTACACCCTAGGCCCATGTCACGCCCACAGTTTTTGAAGATGATCGTGAGGAGCGACCATGACTGCTTTGCCTACTGACTTCCTGTACTCCGAAGAGCACGAGTGGGTTAACACCACCGACATCACGGAAGGTGAGGTCGTTCGCGTCGGCATCACCCACATTGCTGCAGAGGCTCTCGGCGAGATCGTGTTCGTCGAGCTCCCGGAGGTCGGCGACGAGATTGAGGCCGGCGAGCCATTCGGCGAGATCGAGTCCACCAAGTCCGTGTCCGACATCTACGCACCGGTTTCCGGCGAGATCGTCGCCGTGAACGAGGAGCTCGAGGACAACGCCGGGATCATCAACGAGGATCCGTACGGCGAGGGCTGGCTCTACGACGTCCGCGTCTCCGAGCCAGGCGAGCTGATGGACAGCGCCGACTACGCTGCTGCCAACGAGTAAGAGGCGCTGACGCGCCGATCAGGCGGGGAGTGAGGCTGGCTGCCAGGCTCGCTCCCCGCTTTCTGTCGCTGCACGGGGAGGCGGACTAGGCTGAACGACATGAGTGGATCGATTGTTGCCCTGCTCATCGGGCTGATGTTGCTCGTTGTGGCGGTGTGGTTGCTGAAGCACGCGAACTCCCAGGGGGAGTCTGGCGGTGCTGCAGCGGCTAGGCAGTCGGTTCCTTCCGGTTCCTCCCTCCCGAAGGTTGCCCCCAATGACGACGGCGGTGACCCGAACGGCGCGGCGTGGACCGCTGGGGCGGTGCCTGGCGCTGCCGATGGCGGCGGGTCGGCCGATGAGCGTTTCGACCGTACAGGCGAGGACACCGCCACGGACCTGGCGGGGGGACAAGACCAGCCGGAGGACGCGCCGGAGCTGGCCACGGAGGCCACACAGGCCCCGGAGGAGGGGCCGGATATGGTGGCCGCCGAGACTGCCCAGGGTGGGCTGTTTGCTTCGATCCGCCGCCGGCGCCGCCAGTGGGCTGCCGCCAATGGGGCGGAGTTCACCCGTGAGGATCTCGAACTGCCGCAGGAATGGCCGATTGCTGCGCTGCACTCGGTGAATGTTTCCCCCGTGCGGGCCCTGGCCAAGGATGTGGTCAGCGGTTTCTGGGAGGGGCACGAGTACCACGTGGCAGACCTGGGGGAGGGCACGCTCATGGCGATGCGCCGGGCGGCCGCGTCCCCGGTGACGGTGCACTATTCCCGCGAGCAGGGGGTGACAGAGGGGCTGCGCCGCTCCGAGCTGCTGGATCAGCCGCCTTATGCTGCCTATACCTCCGACGTGCGGGCCCTCGACCGGATGTTGGATGTCCGAGTGGAGGATAGCCTCGCAGCGCTGAGCCAGGTCGCCTCCGACGTGATCTGGGGCGGCGACTGGGTCATCCTGAGCATTAGCCGGAAGCTGGATTTCAGCATCTGGCTGCAGATCCTCCCGGAACTGCTTTCCCTGGCGCATGCGGCGATGGTTCTTCCACCACGCACGATGAGCGTGGTCCTGGAGCTGGAGAACGCGGACCAGACGCGGGCGTTGCCGGGCTCAACGGTCTCGCTCACTCCTGCCGGGGCGGAATCCGCTGACCGCCAGCAGGGTGAGGGGGAGTTGCAGGACGAGAGCCGCCGGGAGCACGGTGAGAGTGATGAGGCTCCGGTGGGGGAGAGGAGGTCGCGGCCGGGTTACCTGCGTCCGGTGGGGCAGACCTCCGCCGCGCCCGTGGAGGCGGGGGAACCAGGGGAGGCTGCCGTGCCGCCGAGCTCGGAATCGGACGCCGCGGAGGTTTATGCCGGCCAAGAAAGTGATGAATCAACTGTCTCCGATCGTCCGCATATCGAGCGTCCGGCTAATCCGGTGGAATTCCCTCGCCGTTTCGATCGGGAGCGTGAGGCGAACCTGACTGATGATTTCGATGGCTCGGTGCTCGAAATGGATTCGGAGAATATTCCCCTCATTGGCGAGGATCCAGACCATATTTCTGCATCAGTCGGCCAGCGCCCGCAGGTTATTCGTGCAGATATTGAGAGGGCGCCCACGATCTTTAGCGACGAATTGTCCGCTACCGCTGCAGAGCGACGGGGGCAGCGCCGCCGTGGCGGACGCCACCGCGCCCCGGATGCGCGTCATGCGTTACCGTCCCCGATTGAGCCGGTTGAGGCGGAGATTGAGCTGGTGGAAGCGGAAATCGTTGATCCGGATGACGGTGGGGGCGGGCATTCGGACGGGCGTTAGCATCCCTAGGTAGCCAGTTATCTTCAGACCCGGGTGCGCGAGTAACCACGTGCTATCTGCGCCTTAATTTTCGAAAGGCGTACGCAGAAAAAGATTTCGTGCCATTCGGCTTCTGGGAGATTAAGCGCAAGGGCTCCCTGCCGAAGGCTCGCATCATCATGTCCCGCGTCGCAGGTCTGTTCCTGGGTGTTGACTTCACTGCCTGGAACTACTCGATCTTCTACGTTGGCGCCGGCATCGGGGCCATCCTGCTGAACCTGCAGGTGATCGTCGTACCAATGCTCTCGGCGATCTTCGATAAGTGGCTAGGAAAGAAACAAAAAACAGGCGATGTCGGTAACCCGGAGGACACAATCGAAGACGAACTCGTCCGAGAAGGCCTCGCTCCGGGACACTCACCAGATGAGGCCGAACCCATTCGGGACTAAACAAGCCCCTCCGGGACTAAAAGAAGGCTGTGACTCCGCTTCATACGGAAGTGTGACCACGAAAAGCTAGCGTGGTCTGACCCTTCCACGCGGCAACCCACCCAATGAGCCCTCGCTGAACGCGAGGCCCACTGGGTGGGTTTTGTTTTTCCTGCGGTAACTTAAAGAGCAGCAAAGCTTTGATCCCCTCCTTCGGAAGGAACGCGTCCCATGGCCCAGGAAACCCCCTCCGTCGACCGCGTCGCCGCTGCGCGACTCGCTGAGCTCGTCAAGGAGCTCGCCGTCGTCCACGGCAAAGTCACCCTCTCCTCCGGCAAGGAGGCCGACTACTACGTCGACCTGCGCCGCGCCACCCTGCACGCGGAGGCCTCCAAGCTCATCGGCCAGCTCCTGCGCCAGCTGACCAGCGACTGGGAGTACACCAACGTCGGCGGGCTGACCCTCGGCGCCGACCCGGTCGCCACCGCGATCATGCACGCCGGCGAGGGGGTCGATTCCTTCGTCGTTCGCAAGGAAGCCAAGAAGCACGGCATGCAGCGCCGCATCGAAGGCCCGGATATCACCGGCAAGAATGTGCTCATCGTCGAGGACACCACGACCACCGGCAACTCCCCACTCACCGCCGTGGCTGCCGCCCGCGAAGCCGGGGCGAACGTCGTCGGCGTGGCGACGGTTGTGGACCGCGACACCGGTGCCCGCGACGTCATTGAGGCGGAGGGCCTGGAATACCGCCCGCTGCTCGGCCTGGCTGACCTCGGCCTGAACTAGGCCTGTCCACCGCCGCGGTGGCACGATGGCCGCCCCGAGAAACCACAAGGAGACCCCGATGCGCAGCACCCTGATAAAGAACCGACTTTTCAGCCACGTGCTGGAGCGAGCTGCCGAAGGCGCCCACGCCCTGCGCACCGCCGCACGCCACCCACACCCGGGGCGCATCGCCTACCTGGCCGCCGGGGCCGTCTCCGTCGCTGCCGCGGCGACGCGCTCGGACCGCATCACGCGAGCAGTGAAGCCAACGCTCATGCCCTTGCTCGCGAGCACCGTCCTCGCGCCCGGCGCCACCGCAGATAACCCGCGCTCCTGGCGCAATATCCGAACCCCCAACGCGGGGCAGGCGCTTCTCCTGGCTGGTCTCGTGGGCGGCTGGCTGGGGGATATCACGCTGATGAATACCCAGTCCCGCAGCCCGGAACCGGCCGAACGCGCCACAAACCTCAACCGGGGTGCAGCGTGGTTCAGCGCCAACCAGCTGGCCTATATCTGGCTGCTCGCCAAGCGGGGCGCCCGGCCTTCCCCAACGGTCGCCGCGGCCCACCTGCCGGTACTGGCGACGGGGCTGGGGCTGGCCAGCTGGAAGCTGCCACAAGCCCTGCCCGCAGCGGGCGGCTACGGCTCGCTCCTGGGGGCAACCAATGTGCTGGCCCAGGATTCGGCCATCCTTCGCGACACCCCAGAGGCAACCCCCGAGGACTACGACCATGCCCTCGGAGGAACGCTCTTCCTGCTCTCCGACGCCCTGATCCTCAACCGCCTCACCCTGTTGAAGCACGCGCAGCGCCCCACCGCGCCCACGGCTCTCAAGATCATCGACGCGCTCACCGACGGCGCGGTCATGGCGACCTACGTCATCGCGCAGCTGCTGCTCGTCGACGGCATCAATGGCGCCCTGTGTCAGAAGAAAGAAAAGACCGCGTAGTGAGCCACGAAGACAAGCCGGACATCACGCACCCAGGCCATCAGCCGGCCCAGCAACCGCAACCCAACGGCCCCTCCGGAAAGGGGCCGACCGAGTGGTTCGAATCCCGCGTCGGCGTCGGCCCCTGGGAGCAGGAATACCCCGGGGTGCCGCTGCCCACGGAAGAACACTTCGACCCGGAACTGCTCGCACACGGTGACCGTCGCAACGTCGTCGACGCCTACCGCTACTGGAAGATGGACGCCATCGTCGCGGACATCGACTCCCGCCGCCACGAGCTGCACATCGCCATCGAGAACTTCGAGAACGACGCCAACATCGGCACCGTCGTCCGGACCGCCAACGCCTTCGCGGTGGATACGGTCCACATCGTCGGGCGCAAGCGCTGGAACCGACGGGGAGCGATGGTCACCGATCGCTACCAGCACCTCGAGCACCACAAGACCGTCGCCGAGGTACTGGACTATGCGGCGGAGCGGGACCTGGCGGTCGTCGCCGTGGACAACACCCCCGGCTCCGTGCCCCTGGAAACGGCCGAGCTGCCGCGCCGCTGCCTGCTGCTGTTTGGCCAAGAAGGGCCCGGCGTGACCGAGGAGGCGCAGCGTGGGGCGCGGATGACCGTCTCCATCGCGCAATTCGGATCCACCCGCTCGATCAACGCGGGCGTGGCGGCGGGGATCGCGATGCACGCCTGGATCCGGCAGCACGCGGACCTCTCCCAGGCCTGGTAAAAGCTGCAAAACTTCGCGAAAATCGCCCGGATTGGGCAGACTTAAAGGCGTGCACGAACGTTGGGATCACCGGGCCGATCTGGCCCAGCAAGCAATCACCGACCGCCACGCCTCGAAAGTATGGGGCGTGCCGCGGACCAATCTTGCCGTGATCGCCTGGCCACCCCTGGCCCGGGACAAGGCCTTTTACCGCTGGCACTACTGGTGGCAGGCCCACTACGTGGACTGCCAGGTGGACGCCACGCGCCGCCGCCCATCCAAGGCCCGCCAACGTGAACTGCGGGCCACGCTGCGTGGCATGCGGCTGCGCAACCTCGCGCCCCTGACGCGGAATAACTACTACGACGACAAGGCCTGGCTCGCGCTGGCCATGTGGCGTGCGGAGCAGTACACCAAGGTCAAGCGCGTCTCCGCCCGCAAGGACCTGGAGGAGAACATCCTGGAGGGCGTGGACTCGCTCACGGGCGTGCTGCCGTGGCGCAGCAACGAGACCTTCTACAACGTCCCCACGAACGGGCCGGTCGCGATCATGGCGGCCCGCACCGGGCGCCTCGACCTGGCGCGTCAGCTGGTCGACTGGATTTGGGAGAACATGCTCAACGAGGACGGCCTGGTCATGGACGGGCTGTGGATGCGCATGAACGGCCCTGTCCCGGAGCCCACGATCCACAGCTACTGCCAGGGAGTTGCCCTCGGCGCCTGCGTCGAGCTGGCCGTCGCCGAGCGCGAGCAGGCCCGCGTTGGGGACGACGAGGTCTCCGAGGCCGGGATGGACTATGTCTACCGCGCCTGCGGTCTCATCGACGCGATCTCCGAGCACCTGACCAACTCCCACTACGTGATCACCGCGCCCACTACCGGCGGTGACGGCGGCCTGTTCAATGGCATCCTCGTCCGCTATCTGGCGCTCGCGGCGGAGAGGCTGCCGGAGCTGGGGCCGCGCACGCGCAAGGCCCGTGCCCAGGCGCGCCGGATCGTGCTGCACTCCGCCGAGTCCGCCTGGCGCTACCGCCTGGAGGTGGACGGTCTGCCGGTGTTCCCGTCGCGGTGGGATCGGGACGCGACGTTGCCGCATTCCGGTGGCCTGGTTGGTGCGACGATCGCCGGGGCGGTGGCTAGTTCAGACATCGCGGAGCGGGACCTTTCGGTGCAGCTTTCCGGGTGGAAGCTGATGGAGGCTGCCGCGCGCATCACCGGGCTGGAGGCCGCCCAGCGCGAGCAGGGGAACTAGCGCGCCACCTTTTTCGGGAAGCCCTGGTCACAGCGGTTCTTTGGCACCCGCCCGCGCTGCTTGCCCCCTCAAACGGGCGGGGACCGGCGGGGCTGCCGACGCGTAGAATGAAGTGCAGGCATAATTCAGGTGAGTAAATCATGCTGAGCGGGTGGCCCAAGCCGCCCCGAAGCGGCACTTAGGAGGCATCAATGGCAATTGCAACCCCGGACGTCTACCGCGACATGCTGGACAAGGCCAAGGAGGGTGGCTTCGCTTACCCAGCGATTAACTGCACCTCCTCCGAGACCATCAACGCAGCCCTGAAGGGCTTCGCGGATGCCGAGTCCGACGGCATCATCCAGTTTTCCATCGGTGGCGCGGAGTTCGGTTCCGGCCTGAATGTGAAGAACATGGTGGCCGGTGCAGAGGCCCTCGCGGCATTCACCCACGAGGCCGCCAAGCACTACGGAGTGAACGTCGCCCTGCACACCGACCACTGCCAGAAGGAGAAGCTGGACACCTTCGTCCTGCCGCTGCTAGAGATCTCCCGCAAGCGCGTCGAGGCCGGCGAGAACCCGCTGTTCCAGTCCCACATGTGGGACGGCTCCGCCACCCCGATCGACGAGAACCTGCAGATCGCCAAGGACCTGCTCGACAAGTCCGTCGCCGCGAACATCATCCTCGAGGTCGAGATCGGCGTCGTCGGTGGCGAGGAAGACGGCGTGTCCGCCGACCCGAACGCAAACCTCTACACCACCGAAGAGGACTTCGAGAAGACCATCGACGTCCTCGGCCTGGGGGACAAGGGTCGCTACCTGCTGGCCGCAACCTTCGGCAACGTCCACGGCATCTACAAGCCGGGCAACGTGAAGCTGCGCCCGGAGGTCCTGGACATGGGCCAGAAGGTCGCGGAGAAGAAGCTGGGCCTGGCTGAGGGCACCAACCCATTCGACTTCGTCTTCCACGGCGGCTCCGGCTCCGAGAAGGAGAAGATCGAGGAGTCCCTGCGCTACGGCGTCATCAAGATGAACATCGACACCGACACGCAGTACTCCTTCACCAACCCGGTCGCTCGCCACATGTTCGAAAACTACGACGGCGTGTTCAAGATCGATGGTGAGGTCGGCAACAAGAAGGTCTTCGACCCGCGCTCCTACCTGCGCAAGGCCGAGCAGGCGATGTCCGAGCGCATCGTCGAGGCCTGCCAGGACCTGCGCTCCGCAGGCAACACGCTGGGCAAGTAAACCCCGCTTCAGCTGGCGCGGGCAGTGAATGCTCCCGCGCCGAAGTAATAACTGATCAGGAGGAAGAACCAATGGCTGAACAACTGCGTACCGGTCGTGATCTCTTCGGTGCCGAGCACCCTGAGGTTCGCCTGCCGGAGGAACTGACCAGCGCCGTCACCGCCGATGACGCGGGCGCGGACCTGGAATCGCTGGCGAAGATCGCGAAGGCCAACCCGAAGGACTCCGGGGCGTGGGCCGCGCTGGCCTTCCGCCTGATCGAGGCCGACGAGCCGGTCACCGCCTACGCCTGCGCCCGCACCGGCTACCACCGGGGCCTGGATGCGCTGCGCGGCAACGGCTGGCGGGGCACCGGCCCGGTGCCGTGGGATCACGTCCCCAACCAGGGTGTGCTCCGCGCGATCGGCGCGCTCGTCGTCGCCGCGAAGCGTATCAACGAGGACGATGAGGTCATCCGCTGCCTCAACCTGCTCAACGACTGCGACCCCGCGGCCGTGCCGGCGATGAACCTAGAGGACGTCGACAAGCTGTAAAGGCAGGCCATCTGGCTCTCAGCCCTTCGTGCCCGAGGCCACAGGCGGACGTGGCACACTGAAGGGCATGAGCACGCATCGGTCGAAAGATATCCCGCTGGGGGAGGACCTGGGCGAAATCCTCGATAAAGAGGAGGCCAAGTCCCGCCCCGCGCGGGCTCGGCTGCGTGCCCTGATCCGTCGCCGGCCGGGTATTGCGGCCGCCGCGCGCAGCATCCGAGACATTGCACCGAAGCAGCGCCTAGCGCGCGTGCAGGTCTCCATCATCTTCGCCTTCCAGTGCGCGCTCGCCGCCGCGCTGGCGTACTTCATCGCGATCGAGCTTTTCGGCCACCACAACCCGTTCTTCGCGCCGATGGCGGGCATCATCACCCTGGGGGTCAGCGGTGGCAAGCGCCTGCGTCGCGCCTTCGAACTGGTGCTCGGGGTTAGCCTCGGCGTGGGGATCGGCGACCTCGTGATCCGAGAAATCGGTGCTGGTTATTGGCAGATCGCCGTGGTGGTCTTCACCGGCATCGTCATCGCTAGCTTCGTGGACCGCAGCCCGATGGTCGCGATGCAGGCGGCGAACACCGGGGTGCTGATCGCCACCTTGCTGCCGCCCGGCTCCGGGGGTTCTGCCGACCGCATGGTCGACGCCCTTATCGGCGGGGTGATCGGCATGCTCGTCATGGCGATCGTTCCCCGCTCTCCGCTGCGTGCCGCCCGCCGTGACTTGTCCTCCCTGATCTCCAAGTCCGCGCTCGTGCTCGATGAGGTCGCGGCAGCGATGGAGCTCGGCGACGGCGATGCCCTGGCCGAGGCGCTGGAGACCGCGCGCGGCACCCAGTCGACGGTGAACTCTCTGATGGCGGAGTCTAAGGGTGGCGACGAGATCGTGACCATCTCCCCGCTCTACTGGTCCGCCCGGCGCCACTCCCGCTCCATGCAGCGGGCACTTCTGCCGGTGGATAACCTGGTCCGCAACATCCGGGTTCTCGCCCGCCGGGCGGAGATCATGGTGGAGGACGGCGAGCCGGTGTCGGAGGAGCTCGTGGAAGTCGTCCGTGATCTCTCCGACGCACTCGGCCACCTGGGCGCGCTGTACACGATGGGCGGCACCCGTGGCAGCCGCCAGGAGCTGGTCGAGATCCCGGAAGTGATCCGCGCGCTGCAAAAACTCGCTTCGGAAGCCAAGCCGGAGATCATCCCAAACCAGGGGCTCTCGGGCCTGGTGATCGTGGCGCAGGTGCGCTCCGCGATCGTGGATGCGCTGATGGTCTGCGGCTACTCCCGCCCTTCCGCGATGGCCTCCCTGGCACCCACGGTGAGGAATCCGTGGCACCCGCCGGAGGTCTGGGGCGAGGACCCGGATTTCGACGAGGACTAATCCCGACCGCCGCTAGCGGCGGATGAACTGCCCGTCCCGCAGGTGCCGGTAGAAGGTCACGGCCTTCAGCGGCCGCGGGTGCGTGACCGTATCGCGGGTGACCGTCATCTCCCGGGCGCCGGCCTGCAGCGCCCGGCCCTTCAAGATCGTGGGCTCGGCCGGCGGCCGGAAGCCCGCTGTAAACCTCGCCCACCAGCCACCCGAGCGGGCCTTTTCCAGCCGCTTGACCTGCTCCGGGCTCGGCAGCTGCACGGCGGCGATCCCTGGCGCGGCCGGGGTCGGCACCAGCCGCACCCCATGGGTGAAGTCCCCGCGTGCCCCGCGGTCGTGGTGGTAGAGCGTGTCGGAGTCCACGATGACCTCCCCGAAAAGCTCCCCGCCCTCCGGCCCGGTCAGCTCCGCGCTGCCCAGCACCACGATGGAGTGGTCGTCGCGAATGACGGGCGTGGGGACCGGCGGGGCAGTGAGCGCGAACTCCAGTGCTGTGCCCGGCTCCTCGGGCAGCCCCCAGCTGTGCGCGATGGCGCTCTCCCCGCCGGTGGGGACGAAGGCCAGTGGGGCCCACAGCGCGTCGATGCGCATGAGCTTGGAGGCCACGGCGGCCACGGCGGCGTCCTCACCGATGACGACCACCCGCACCGGTTCGCTGGTCACGTGCGGTGCGGGCTGCGGCTCACCCTGGTGCGGCACATTCGGCTGGGCCGCGATCTCGTCGAGTGTGGGGGTGGGCTCGGTGACCAGCTCCGGCAGCGGGTTGAGCACCTTCAGCTCGCGGCGGGTCGGGATCGCGGAGACCTCGTGAAACTCCAGCTTTTCTGGGCCCTCGCCGACGACAGCGCGGACGTCCTGCTCCGTGAAATTGGATTTTGGGGTGAGCAACACGATTATCATGGCGTTTAGCTTAACCCGGGTGGCCACCACCGCGAGAGTGAGCCAAACGCGATGACAGCCGCTCGCGCGTACCCGTACGAGAAGAGAGGTGATTTATTCACGTGGATGGCTTCACACCCTTCGACGTTGTGATGGATATCGGCTGGATTTCGGTGCTGCTCATCGTGGGTAACCTGATGCGGCGCTTCATCCCCTGGTTCCAGAAGCTCTTGATTCCCGCGCCGATCACCGCGGGCCTGCTGGGCCTGTTGCTGGGCCCCAACGGGCTGGGCCTGATCCAGTTCAGCGAGCACTTCGGGGACTATGCGACGATCCTCATCGCCGTCGTCTTCGGCGCGCTGCCGTTCACGATGAATTTCGACGCCAAGGTGCGCCAGGGTGCGCGCACGATGTGGGCCTACTCCGTGGGCATGTACCTGGGGCAGTGGGGCTTCTTCGCGCTGTTGGGTGTGCTGCTGTTTGCCCCACTGTTTGGGACGCCAGACTGGTTCGGCATCATGCTGCCCGTCGGCTTCGTCGGTGGCTTCGGTGTCGCGGCCGCGGTCGGCGGTGCGCTGGACTCCGCGGGCATGACTGAGGCCACGAGCCTGGGCTTCACCGCCGCCGCGGTGGGCATGTTCTCCGCCATCATTGGTGGTGTGATCTTCGCCCGGTGGGGCTCGAAGCGGGGCCACACCAACGAGCTGCCTCGCCTGGACCAGCTGCCGGAGGAGATGCGCACCGGCATTATTTCCCTGCCTGGCCAGCGCCCGAGCGTGGGGCGGGCGACGACGAGTCCGTCCTCGATCGAGCCGATCGCGTTGCACATCGCGGTGCTGACCGTGACGATCTTCCTGGCGAATATTCTGACCAACTGGCTCAACGAAACCTTCCCAGCCTTGAGCTTTCCGCTGTTCGCGATGGCCTTCCTCGTGGGCCTCGCTGGGGTGGGCGCGCTGCACCTGCTCAAGGCCCCGCACTATCTGGACACGAAGCTGATGGGCTCGGTCTCCGGTGCGTCGACGGACTTCCTGGTCGCGGTGGGTATCGCGTCCATCGTCCCGGCGGTGGTGGCGAGCTACATCGTCCCGCTGATCATCCTGTTCCTGGTGGGGCTGGCGTTCTGCCTGTTCCTCTTCTTCTATGTCGCGCCCCGCACCTTCGACCACGGCTGGTTCGAACGCGCCGTGTTCAGCTGGGGCTGGGCGACCGCTTCGGTGGCCACGGGTATTGCGGTGCTGAAGATCGTCGACCCGGAGATGCGTTCTGGCACCCTCGAGGAGTTCGGTATGGCGTACGTGGGCTTCGCCCCCTTCGAGATCGCGGCGGCCATTCTCGCGCCCATCGCGATCATCGCGGGGCTGGTGTGGCTCTTTGGCGGAGTCGCCCTCATCGCCGGGCTGGTGATGCTGATCCCACCGATCATCGCGCTGAAGAAGAGCCGCGCTGCGACTTCGTAGTATGATGTGTGAGTTGGACTACCCCCAATAAGCGAGGACAAGAGAAGTCAAATGGCAGCAATCATCGTTGTCGGTGCCCAGTGGGGCGATGAGGGCAAGGGCAAGGCGACGGACATCCTGGGTGGCCAGGTCGATTACGTCGTCAAGCCCAACGGCGGTAACAACGCCGGCCACACCGTCGTCGTGGGAGGGGAGAAGTACGAGCTGAAGCTCCTGCCAGCCGGCATCCTCTCCGACAATGCGACCTCCATCATTGGCAATGGCTGCGTGGTGAACCTGGAGGCCCTGTTCGAGGAGATCGACGGCCTGGAGGCCCGCGGTGCGGACACCTCCCACCTGCGCGTCTCCGCCAACGCTCAGCTCGTCGCCCCGTACCACGTGGCGATCGACCGCGTCTCCGAGCGCTTCCTCGGCAAGCGAGCCATCGGCACCACCGGCCGCGGCATCGGCCCGACCTACCAGGACAAGGTTGGCCGCATCGGCATCCGCGCCCAGGATCTGCTGGACGAGTCCATCCTGCGCCAGAAGATCGAATCCGCGCTGGATAAGAAGAACCAGATGCTGGTGAAGATGTACAACCGCCGCGCGATCGAGCCGGAGGAGGTCGTGCAGTACTTCCTGTCCTACGCGGACCGCCTGGCCCCGATGCTCATCGATTCCTCGAAGGTCCTCAACGAGGCCCTGGACCGCGGCGAGCGCGTGCTGATGGAGGGCGGCCAGGCCACCATGCTGGACGTGGACCACGGCACCTACCCGTTCGTCACCTCCTCCAACCCGACCACCGGTGGCGCTTGCGTGGGCTCGGGTGTGGGTCCGACCCGCATCACCAGCTCCCTGGGCATCATCAAGGCCTACACCACCCGCGTTGGTGCCGGCCCGTTCCCTACGGAGCTCTTCGACAAGTGGGGCGAGTACCTGCAGACCACCGGTGGTGAGGTCGGCGTGAATACCGGCCGCCCGCGCCGTTGCGGCTGGTACGACTCCGTCATCGCGCGTTACGCCTCCCGCGTCAACGGCTTCACGGACTACTTCCTGACGAAGCTGGACGTCCTGACCGGTATCGGTGAGATCCCGATTTGCGTCGCCTACGACGTTGACGGTGTGCGCCACGACGAGATGCCGATGACCCAGACCGAGTACCACCACGCCACCCCGATCTACGAGACGATGCCGGCGTGGGACGAGGATATCACCGGCTGCCGCACCTTCGAGGAGCTGCCGGAGAAGGCGCAGGACTATGTCAAGCGTCTGGAGGAGCTCTCGGGCTGCCGTATGTCCTACATCGGCGTGGGGCCGGGTCGCGATCAGACCATCGTGATCAATGACATCCTCAAGGACTAACGGGGCTCACGAGCCGGGCGAGGGGGCCGGCCGCGCGCCGGAGGGCATGCCGGGGGAGACGCCCTCGGCGGAGCGCGGCGAGCCGGGCAGCGTGCCCAGCGCGCCCAGCCGGGAGACCGACTGGGTCTTCGCCGCCTCCAATGGCTTCGCCCACCGGGTGGGGGATACCGAGGAGCTGCACCAGCTGCTGGCTGCCGCGCTCCTGGCGCCCCCGGCGGCCGGCCTGGAGTGGATCCAGGTGCAGCACGCGGTAGAAACGCACGTCTACGTGGCCTTCGACGCCACGGACGGCATGGACGCCGCGACCGTCACCGACGGTGCCACCGATGCCGTGGACCCTGCCGCAGATACCGCTGCCACGAATCCCGCCGTAGACCCCGCCGCGGCGCAGCAAAAATGGCGGGTTAGCGCCGATGATTCGACGCAGCCCGCCCTGGGGGAGGCCGCCGGTACTGTGCTGACTCCGGATGAGGCTGCGCAGCTCGCCCGGCGGCTGCTCTAGCTAGCTCAGCTTAAGGTCGGTGACGCACGTGGCGCCGTTTGCCTTGGTTGAAAAATCGGCGCTGCCGGTTTTGCCCTCGTGGGTGACCTCAATCTTGCCTTCGAGATCGCGCGGCAGCCATACGCCGTAGAAACCGTTATCGAAGGTCTTTACGCGGTCGTCGACCAAGACTCGGTTCGATCCTGATTCCGTAATTTTGATGTGGATCGGGGCGTTACGCATTTCCCCCTGGCACGTTGTCAGGCTGTGGAACGTGCAGGGGTGAGTGCTATCAACGTAGGGCGCGAAAGACACGTACGTCTTGTCTTCGGGCATATCCATAGCGGCGCTGCCCTCGTTGGTGCTCAGCTCGAGCTGATCGATGCGTACGGAGGCTATGAGGTCCTCCGGCCGTTCATTCACCGGCATCTGATCCAGGGTATCGACCACATCGTCGACGTTGCGATCCTCCAAGGAATATGGGGCGAGGACGTCCGCAGGGGTTATCTGGACGTTTTCTTCGCTGTGGGATTCGACGGCGCTCGTCGCAGTGCCAGTTGACGGATCGTCGCTGGAAGCACATCCGGCCAGCCCGAGTGTTATGGCAGCGAGGAGGAAGGGGAACTGTGTTTTACGCATGTTTAACGCAGACCTTGTTCTTCAACTGAGTGGGTGATGGAACTTGTCCAGCATGGCACAATGCCGGGGGCAAAATGCCCCGGCATTGGCGTGGAGTCCTCTGTGAATCCGTTGCTAGCAGCCGGAACTTGAATTGCAAAGAGCATTGTTTGCTCTAGACGCAGCTCCTCCGGCGGCTGCTCTAACTAGTACTTCCGCAAATGAGCCTGGACGTTCTTGAAGCTTAAAGCCGGCTGAGGGCGACGTTCCGTCCCACTGTTACGTTTTCACGGTGACCGGTGGGGAGAGCTGTGCACCGGGATCAGCAACCCGCACCCTGGCATTCGTTCTTGAGCTTGCCTGTAAAGGTGCAATTGTTTCTAATCCGACTCCGCGCCACGCTCCGGGCAACGTTAGGCTACGTCGACGTGGGCATCGGTGGAAAGCTTCTACCCCTGCCCGTGGCAGCCAGGTCCCTCGTCTCATCACCAGATGACTGGGGACGGCCTTGCTTCTCGCCGATTATTCCGATTGATCTTTATCGCTATTCATCAATGTGGTACAAGCCAAGGCAATTCGAATGTTGCTTTTGAAAATAGGAGCTAAGGGGAATTAGTAAGCTGGCGTGCAAGATAAAGGCCGCCGCGGATCATCCGCAGCGGCCCTATCGAGGAAGCTATTTCTTCAGTACAGCCAGGTAGTCGGCGAGTAGCTGCCCGGCGGTCACGAGGTTCTCCAGGAACCACTGCGGGTCCTCTGCGCTCTCGCTGTAGCTCACCAGGTACTCGATGTGGTCCTGATTCGGCGTGTAGTTCACGCCGAAGCCCTCGGCGACGCTCGGTGCGAAGGCATAGCGAATAATCTGATCCGCCGAACCCACCGACGTCGTGGAGAGGAAGTCTCGCAGCGCGAGCGCTACCCCCTCGTCCTTGAACAGGGAGATGCCGTCCGTGCCCTCCTCGGACTTCCGGGCGGTGAAGTTCAGCGCCCACAGGTGGCGGTCGATGCCCGCACCCGCCTTGCAGCTCTTCATCCACCCGCGGTGGGCGGCCAGCACCGCGTCCAGCATCTCGCGGAGCTCCGCATCCTCCGCAGCGGCCTCCGCGTCCTCCGCCTTGATTAGAGCCTTAGCGAAGGCCACGGCCTCCGGGGTCGCGGCGCGCAGGCACTCCGTGCGCCCTGCCTTGTACTCCCGCATGTCCACGGCCTCGTAGACCCCGCGGGTGCGGCCAAAGGTCAGCTCCTGAGCCAGGGTGAGGATGAGCTGGCTCATCGCATCGGCGCTGAACTTGAAGGGAATCTCATCCTGCGGCAGGCGAGGGGCATCCACGATGCGCAGCTCCGGCTCCGCGCCAACGCTCGCCCCGCCCGGGGCGCCCACACTCGCCAGCTCTTCCGGCACCCGAACCCAGGTCAGCTCCTCGGGGCGGGCCAGCGCCGGCGAACCCGGGGCCTCGTCCTTGACCTTGACCTCCTGGATGCGTCGCAGCGTCGTGACCAGGGTCGCGCCGTCCACCGTGGAGTGCTCCACGTGCATGGCCTGGAAGTTCTGTACCGTGCTGATTACATAGGTGATCGGCTTGTAGACCCAGGCCAGCCCGGTGTTAAACGCGGCGCGGCGCAGCAGCTCCTCCTCGGAGCCGCGGGTCGAGTCGAGAGAGACGTGGAAGAGCTGGTCGCGCAGCTGATCGTAGGTCTCGGCGTTGTCCCGGTCGCGGATCATCTCGTTGAAGGGCTCCGCCAGCAGGCCCGAGCCCAGGTAGCTCATGTCCGCAAAACCCGCGCGCGCGGCGAGCGCCTCGCCGTCCGCCTCAGCCTCCGGGGCGGGGGTATCGACGATCTTGCCGAGCGCGGCGCGGATCGTGGAGATGGACAGGGCGTGCCCGCTGCCGTCGGAGATGGGGACATTCCACATGCGTCCCTCATGCAGCACGCCGATCCGGCGGCTGCGCGCCCCCTTCGTGCAGCGCAGGATCTCGTCGCGATCCACATTCGGGTGGCGCAGGCCGCCGTTGAAGCAACGCCACTGCGTCGAGCTCAGCGGGTTATCGCGGAAGTCGCGCTCCTCCGGCATCTGCCCGCGCGCCTGCATCAGGTGCACCTCCGCAATGCGGCGGATGACGCGAGCCACCCGATCCAAACCCTCGCCGGCGACGTCGATGCGTGCCTGGAAACCGACGTTCGTGGTCACCGGGAGGGAGGTGCGGACGTCGAGGTAGTCATCCAGCCACTGCTCGGCCAGCCAGCTGGAGTTCTCGGCCTCCTTCTCCTCGGCGAACTCCCGCAACTGAGCCTGCAGGCGCGGCCCCTCCTGCTGCTTGAATTCGGTGATCGCCTCATCGGTGTGAACCAGCTGATCGTTGCTGGCCACGGCGCTGACAACGTGGCGCAACCGACCCAGGGTGTCCTCTAGCTCCGGCAGCGGCAGAGGCTTCAAAATTGCAGCATTGGATACCGGGTTATTCGTCATGAATTTAATCCTAATGGCTGTGGATATGCGCGTGCCCCGAATCCCTGCTGTTTGGGTCCGCGGTCACAGCCGCGATGGCGGTGGTCAGCGGAATCGCCAGCAGCAACGCGATCGCGCCCGTCACGGAGCGCAGTAGTTCGGTGGCCATCACGTCCGAGGTGAGCACCTGCTCGATGGGGCGGCCGGAGATGCTCAGCAGCAGCATTATGGGGATCGCCACACCCGCGTACCCCAGCACCAGGGTGTAGACCATCGAGGCGATGTGATCCTCGCCGACCCGCATGGCATTGCGGAAGAGCTGCCAGGCCGAGGCATCCGGCTCGGCACGCTTGAGCTCCGTGATCGTGGAAGCCTGCGCGATCGTGGCATCGTTGAGTACGCCCAGCGCGCCGATGATCATCCCGGCCAGCATCAGCCCGGTGATGTCCAGCTCTGGCAGGTAGAGCAGGATCTGCAGATTCGATTCATCCCCCAATCCCCGCAGGGAGGTGGAGTCGATGGCTAGCCCCGATAGTGCCGTGGCGATGGCCACCGCCACCAGGGAGCCACCCATCGCGGCCGCGGATTTCCAGTTCACCCCATGAACCAGGAAGACGACGAGGAGGATGACGGTCGCCGCCGTCGTCACCGCTAACCACAGCGGGGACCCGCCCCGCAGCAA
>DWUR01000076.1 GCA_019120635.1 Candidatus Corynebacterium intestinavium
CACCTTGGCAAGGTGATGCGCTACCAACTGCGCTACATCCGCATCGCAACAATGGTTCACCGAGAACCTGTGGTTCACCGGCTGCACGCTGTGCTGCAGCACTAAACGATAGTCAATCGTGTCCGAAGCAACAAATCGCCAGGTGTAGGGCTGAAAATCAGGTCGTTTCAAAGTCACCTCGTTGTTATTTGCCCGTCATCGTTGCTTAGGGGACGCGTGCTTCACTTGGGTCGACTTTTCGGTGCGACTGGCTGCTCGGCGTAGCTGCTAGGGTTCTGGCCGAGTAGCGCCGAATATGGTTGCGGCCTGCAGGTTTTGGAAAAGGCGGTAGCGCTCAGCTAGATTATCTCCTGCAAGGTCCTATAGCTCAGTGGGAGAGCACTTCGTTCACACCGAAGGGGTCACTGGTTCAATCCCAGTTAGGACCACGGTTATTAAGGGGCCGGTCGACAACGACCGGCCCCTTCTTTCGTCTGCGGACATCACCGTTCTAGTTGGGTGGCTGGCACCTTCAGCTATCGGGCGAAAGTTCCTCTAGCGAGGGGCGCCTTCGGATGACGTGGGGGGTGCCCGGGGGGGTATGCTCGAGCGGAGGAAAGTTCGCGGGAACTTAATCGAGCGATCGTCCGACTATCTAGATCGGACCCGAATATCAATGGAAGGTGAAGATGCAGTTGTGGTTTGCTGACGCACACAAGCTCCGGTCCCGGATTGCGGGCCTCGTAGCGGCACTCGTTACGGGGATTGCGATGGTGGGGGCCGGCGTTGGTCCGGCGGCAGCGCATGACCTCGTGGTCGACTCCACGCCGAAGCAGGGCTCGAAGATCGAAGAGCCAGTCAAGGAAATCTCCTTGACGTTCTCTGGTGTTCCTAAGGAGGGCTTCAATCGCATCGCGCTGTCCCGCGATGGCGACGTCCTCTTCACTGGGGAGCCCGATGCAGACGGCCGAGTTCTGAGCATCGAGGTGTCTGACGACGTGGACTGGCAGCCCGGTGAATACACCGTGGGCTACCAGATCACCTCTTCGGATGGCCACGCTACTCGCGGTTCGTTGCAGTTCCAGTACGGCGACGTCGAGTCCTTGGATTCCAGCTCTTCCGAGCAGTCGGAGGAGACGGAGTCTGAGGGGCTGGGCGTGCCTACCTGGATTTTCGGCGTAACCAGTATTGTTGTTATTGCAGGAGCTCTCGTTCTCGCCATCGCACGGTGGCGGGATATCTCCAAGTAGTTTGGGGCGCCCAGCTGCGGTCCTCACCGCAGTAGGGGCGAAGAGCCACGAGAAACACCAAGGAGTCTGAAAACCGTGAAGCAGAACCGCACTGCACTGTCCGCCGTTGTCGCGCTGAGCGCCGCGCTCGCGCTGGCTGCCTGCTCCCCACCGAATGAGAAGGCTACCGGCACCGAGCACATCGACACCGCCACCGTCGGGGCAAAGACCCCGGAGCTGGGCGACAAGACGGACAAGAAGGCCGACTCGGCAACCTCTGAGACGGAGGAGACTACCACGTCTGAGGAGGCCACCGAGGCTGAGGAGACTACCGCTGACGTCGAGCCGGGTGTGGCCAACGACGCCGGCACTGAGCCTGCAGCAGGCACCTTCAACTAAGCCTTCCTGGTTGGGTCCACATCCCATGCGCGTGGGGTGGAATGACGGGGGCGATTCGCCCGTCCCGGCCTCCCGCCCGCCGCACCAACCACTTCCTTGAGAATCAAGGACTTTTCCGTGAGGTACACCATGAACACAACCGTTGGGTACTCTGTGCGTCGCCCCAAGTCCCTGCGCGCTACCGCAGTCGCGCTGATGGGCGTCACTGCTCTGGGCCTGGCCGCTTGCTCTCCTTCGGAGGAGAAGCCGAGCGAGCAGACCGCTGCCGAGTCCCAGACCGCCGAGAACGCCGCCGAGGGGCTGACCTTCGAAGAGGCATACGTTGGTGCCAAGGGCACCGATAAGGACATGACCGCGGTCTTCGGCAAGCTGGTTAACAACACCGACAAGGAGATCCACATCGTCTCCGCATCCGGAAGCTTGGATGCGAAGTACGAGCTCCACGAGGTTGTCGATGGTGTCATGCAGGAGAACCCGGATGGTCTGAGCATCCCGGCTGGTGGCGAGCTGGAGCTGAAGCCCGGCGGTGACCACATCATGATCATGGATTACTCCGAGGAAATCGCCGCAGGTGACGACATTACCGTCACCCTCAAGGCGGAGGACGGCACGGAGTACGAGCTCAAGGACATCCCGGCTCGCGTGCAGCAGTCTAGCCACGAGCACTACGGCGACGCCCACGGCGAGCACGGTGATCACGCTGGCATGGAGGGCCACGACGAGCACGGTGGCCACGGTGCGGGCATGGACGGCGAGGGGGAGCACGCCGAGCACGGCGAGCACTAGAGCTGCCTCCCACCAAGTAATGACATGGAAAGCCTGGGCCACGTGACCAACGCGGGGCCCAGGCTTTTCCGACATTTGGCTGCGGATAAAGAGACGTAGCAAGGACAGAAGAAGGTATTTGAGAGATGAGTACTGGGGAGTCTTCGGGATTTTTTAACGTCAGCCGACGTGGGCTATTCGCCGGTGTCGGCGCAGCGGGCGCGGCCGCGGTGCTAGCCAGCTGCGCGGAGGGCGAGGGACGCGGGGGGGACATGCCCAACTCCTCCGGGGACATCGAGGAAAAGTTGACCGTGCCCTTCGACGGCGCTCGACAGGCCGGCATCCAAACGCCACACCAGAGTCACGGGCTCATCGTGGCCTTCGACTTCCACAACACGAACAGCCGTGAGGCCCTCCGTAAGGATCTCCGCCGGCTCATGCGCGTGTGGACCCCGGACGCCCGGAAACTCACCCAAGGTGAGCCGGCGTTGGCAGACCTCGAGCCCGAGCTCAACCTGCAGCCCGGCAACCTGACCATCACCGTCGGCTGGTCGCCTGCTCTCATCGAAAAGATTGGGTCGCTCGATGAGGTTCCGAAGTGGGTTTCCTCCCACACCAAGGGACTGCCGAAGTTCAAGGGCGACGATCTGGACCCAGCGTTTAGCGACGGGGACGTCGTCGTCCAAATGTGCGGCGAGGACTTGACCACACTGTCCCACGCGATGCGGGTGCTGACCCGTGGCGGGCGGGACTACGTCAAGCCACGCTGGACCCAGCGCGGCTTCGTCGACATCCGGGAGGGGCAGACCGCACGCAACCTCATGGGGTTCAAGGACGGCACCGTCGTCCCGCGTACCGACGAGGAGTTCGACAACGCAGTCTGGGACGAGCGCAACGGGACCTCGATGATCGTGCGCCGGGTGACCTTCGATATGCCTGGTTGGGAGGCCCTCGACCGCGAGAGCCGGGAGAATGTCTTTGGTCGCAAGGCCATCAGTGGTGCGCCCCTGACCGGAGAAGACGAGTTCGACGACCCAGACCTCAACGCGGTGGACTCCACCGGACTGCCCGTCATCGACCCCAAGAGCCACGTGGGCATTACGGCAGGGGAGGGCAAGCACATGCTGCGGCGCCCGTTCAACTGGGACGGCGAGGTCAACGAGCACGGCGATTCCGGCCTGATTTTCATCAGTTTCCAGGAGGATCCGGACAGCTCGTTCACTCCGTTGCAGCACCGTCTCGCGGAGAATGACCGACTTAATCAGTGGATCACCCACACCGGCTCGGGGGTCTACTGGGTGCTGCCTGGCACCGAACCGGGCTCCTACTGGGGCCAGCAGATCCTCGAGGGGTAAACTGAAAGGTCGTTAGTGGCTGTCACCCGGTATGTGACCGCCCACGTCGTTGCTTGAAGGAGCATTTTCTTGAACTCTCCCGTTTCCGCACAGCCTGCCGTTAAGTTCCTCGTTCCGGCTGGCGAGACAGCCGGTGCGGCCATGCGCCCACTGGAGCTGCCGAATAAGGGGCCCGAGGCCATCGTCGTCGTGAAGGACCCGGAGGGTAACCTCCGCGACCTCGCGTGGGCCCCGGAGGTGGACACCGAGGTCACCGCGATTGCGTCCGATACGGAAGAGGGTCGCGGCGTGATCCGCCACTCCACCGCGCACGTTCTCGCCCAGGCTGTGCAGCGGGTTTTCCCGGGCACGAAGCTTGGCATCGGCCCGGCCATCGATGGCGGTTTCTACTACGACTTCGATGTCGCGGAGCCCTTTACCCCGGAGGATCTGAAGAAGATCGAGCGGGAGATGAAGAAGATCATCAAGTCCGGCCAGCGTTTCGAGCGCAAGGCCTATGGCTCCAACGACGAGGCTCGCACCGAGTTCGCAGCCGAGCCATACAAGCTCGAGCTCATCGAGGACAAGGGCAACGTCGATCCGGACTCCGAGGAGGCCATGGAGGTCGGCGCAGGTGAGCTGACCGCCTACTCCAACGTCAACCCACGCACCGGCGAGGTCGAGTGGTACGACCTGTGCCGCGGCCCGCACGTGCCGACCACTCGCTACATCCCGGCCTTCGCGATCACCCGCTCCTCGGCGGCGTATTGGCGCGGCGACCAGGATAACGCGGGTCTCCAGCGCATCTACGGCACCGCCTGGGAATCCAAGGAGAAGCTCGCCGAGTACCAGCACATGCTGGAGGAGGCCGAGAAGCGTGACCACCGTCGCCTGGGCGCGGAGCTGGACCTGTTCAGCTTCCCCGACGAGGTGGGCTCCGGCTTCCCGGTGTTCCACCCGAACGGCGGCATCGTGCGCCTGGAGATGGAGGAGCACTCCCGCAAGCGCCACCTGGCCAGCGGCTACTCCTTCGTCAACACCCCGCACATCACGAAGGGCGACCTGTTCCAGAAGTCCGGTCACCTGGACTTCTACGCCGAGGGCATGTTCCCCCCGATGCAGCTTGATGGCGAGACCGACGAGGACGGCAATGTCACCAAGCCGGGGCAGGATTACTACGCCAAGCCGATGAACTGCCCGATGCACAACCTCATTTTCGCCTCCCGTGGCCGAAGCTACCGTGAGCTGCCGCTGCGACTCTTCGAGTTCGGCACCGTCTACCGCTACGAGAAGTCCGGCGTGGTGCACGGCCTGACCCGAGCCCGCGGCTTCACCCAGGACGACGCGCACATCTACTGCACCGAGGACCAGCTCGAGGACGAGCTGACGACGGTGCTGGAGTTCATCATCTCCCTGCTACGCGACTACGGCCTGGACGACTTCTACCTGGAGCTGTCCACGAAGGACCCGAAGAAGTTCGTCGGCACCGACGAGATCTGGGAGCGTTCCACCGAGATTCTGCAGCGCGTTGCTGAGAAGTCCGGCCTGGAGCTCGTTCCGGACCCGGCTGGTGCGGCCTTCTACGGGCCGAAGATCTCCGTTCAGGCTCGCGACGCCATCGGTCGTACCTGGCAGATGTCCACCGTGCAGCTGGACTTCAACCTGCCGGAGCGTTTCGACCTGGAGTACACCGCACCGGACGGCACCAAGAAGCGCCCGATCATGATCCACCGCGCGCTCTTCGGCTCCATCGAGCGCTTCTTCGGCGTGCTCCTGGAGCACCACGCCGGCGCATTCCCCGCCTGGCTGGCGCCGCACCAGGTCATGGGCATCCCGGTGGCCGAGGACTTCACCGAGTACCTGGAGGAATTCGTCGCCGATCTGCGTAAGGACGGCATCCGCGCCGAGGTGGACACCTCCGATGACCGCATGCAGAAGAAGATCCGCACCCACACCAAGGGCAAGATCCCGTTCATGCTGCTCGTCGGAGGACGGGACGTCGAGAAAGGTGCGGTCAGCTTCCGCTTCCACGACGGTACGCAGGTCAACGGTGTACCGCGCGAGGAGGCAGCGAAGGCGATCAAGGAATGGATCGGCCAGCGTCGCAACGAGCAGCCGACGAAGGAGCTCATCGCGTCGGAGCTGGGCTAGGCATCGCCGGGCGACAGTGAATAAAGGTAGGGGTGTCAGGATAGTGAGTTGCGATCCGAGCCAGGATCCCGCGGGCCGGTGTTCCACGGAACGAGGAGCCGCGGAGCCCGCGGGGACTGAGCTATCCGCCCAGGCGGCATCTGAGGCCAATGGCCGGGTCGTGGACACCGGGGTGGGCTCGCATCCTGATCTCGCCGGTGGCCTGGACCGGCTCTGGGCGCCCTACCGCTCTGCCTACTTCGCCGATCGGCCGAAGAAGCCCGCCCAGCAGGGGGCACAACGCCCCGAGGGTGCCGAAAAGAAGCCGGAAGACCCGTTCCTCGACCTGCCCAATCTTCCCGACGAGGAGGCGCTCATCGTCGCTCGCGGCAAGGAAGTCTTCTGCGTCCTCAACCTCTTTCCCTATAACCCCGGGCACATGATGGTGATCCCATACCGCCAGGTCGCCAATTACGAGGACCTGACAATGCCGGAGCTCACTGAGCTGGCGACCTTCACCCAGCACGCGATCAAGACTCTGCGCTATGTCTCGGGGCCGGACGCCATCAACGTTGGCATGAACCTCGGCCGCCCGTCCGGTGGATCGGTGCCCACGCATCTGCACCAACACATCGTTCCCCGCTGGACCGGGGATACGAGTTTCATGACGGTGATCGCCGGCGCTAAAGTGCTACCGCAGACACTTCGCGATACCAGGGCCCTGCTCTCTCGGGCGTGGCGCGAGCTTGAGGATCAAAAATAGTGGATAATACCGGGCGTAGGGGACCCGTTCTAAGGACGATCGTGATGACTGAAAGGAAGGCTCAATGCTGAGCGAACACGCCCGTCGGCCTGCCTCCGTCATCATCGAACCCATCGCCCGCACCCTTCAGAAAGCTCACGTGAGCCCGAATGTGGTCACACTCGGTGGGACGGTCGCCGCGGTGGTTCTTGCCCTGTGGCTGATCCCCACCGGGCATCATTTCGCTGCTGCGGTGCTGATCGGACTCACGACTGCGCTAGACATGGTGGACGGCACCATGGCCCGAATGTCGGGCGGTGGCACGAAATTCGGCGCCACTCTGGACGCCACCTGCGACCGGGTCACGGACGGCGCGATTTTCGGCGCTCTCGCCTTTTGGTTCGCCATGGACGCCGAGTCCCACCCCGTGCTGCTTGCCCTGACCCTCACGATTCTCGTCGCTGGTCAGGTGACGAGCTATGTGAAGGCGCGAGCGGAAGCCAGCGACCTGCCCGTTGACGGGGGACTTATCGAGCGCCCGGAACGGCTCATTATTTCGTTGGTCGCCCTGGGGCTGTCCGGCCTGGGCGTGCCCTATGTCCTTCTGATCGGCCTGTGGCTGCTCGGCCTGGGGTCTGTATTCACGGTTATCCAGCGCCTCGTGATGGCCTCCCGTTCGGAGGCGTCCACCGAACACATCGCGGCGCCCGCGGGAGCACGGGAGTTTTAGCCCGTGACCAAAAAACTCTCCCTGCCCAGCGGCGAGGATCTCTCCGCGCTGGCGTATCAACTGGGTTGGGCGGCGACCAAGCGCCTGCCGGAACCCGTCGCTGCCGCGCTTTTCGACCTGATCGCTGACGCCGCCTCGGGACGGGGGAAGGGGCCCGAGCAGCTGCGCCGCAACCTGTCCCGCGTCGTCGGTCCGGAAAACGTCACCCGTGACCTCGTCCGTCGCGCGATGCGCTCCTACCTGAGGTATTGGAAGGAGGCCTTCCGGCTGCCCAGCATGGTCAGTGATGACTTGGCCGCGACACTCGACCAGGGCTTCGACTCCCTTGCAAGCAAGCAGCGCGTGGCGGAGGCCGTCGCGGAAGGTCGAGGGCTCATCCTGACGCTGCCGCATTCCGGGAACTGGGACATGGCCGGTGTGTGGCTGGTTCACACCCACGGCGGTTTCGCGACCGTTGCGGAAAGGCTGAAACCCGAATCGCTTTTCGAAGCTTTCGTCCACTACCGCAACCAGCTGGGCTTCGAGGTTCTACCGCTGACGGGTGGCCAGCAACCACCGATGGCCCGGCTCGAGGAGGTCCTCCGCTCGGGCGGGGTCGTGTGCCTGATGGGGGAGCGGGATCTCACCGGCCGTGGAATCCCCGTGGATTTCTTCGGCGAACGCACCTCCATGCCCGCGGGCCCCGCCATGCTCGCCCAGAAAACCGGGGCAGCCCTGCATGTAGCGCACAGCTTCTTCGGCGAGGCACCGGATCGGTGGGGCTTTTCTGTGGGGCCAAGGATCGATGCCGACCGCCCGCTCGCAGAAGTAGCGCAGGATATTGCGGATGGCTTCGCGCAAAACATCGCTGCCCACCCCGCCGACTGGCACATGCTGCAGCCGTTGTTCTACGACGACCTCAGTGAGGCTCGCCGTGCTCGGCTCGCAGCCGAGGAGGCCCCGTGACCCAGGATCAACTCGCAGTGACTGGGGAGCGTCCCCTCAACATCGGAATGGTGTGCCCGTACTCCTTCGACGAACCCGGCGGGGTGCAGATTCACGCGATTGAACTCTGCGCGGAGCTTCAGCGCCGTGGCCACCGCGTGAGCCTGATTGGCCCGGGGGAGCAGCGCGAGGGGCTGCCGGAGTTCCTGGAGTGCGGTGGCCCCAGCATCCCGATTCGCTACAACGGTTCCGTGGCCCGGCTGAGCTTTGGTCCCCGTGCTCGCCGCCACCTGCGCCGCTGGATCGCGAGACATGATTTCGACGTGGTGCACATCCACGAGCCGAACTCCCCATCCTATTCCATGCTCACACTCGCGGTCGCCGAGGGCCCCATGGTGGCGACCTATCACGCCTCGGCCAGTGGTTCGAAGATCCTGAAGCTCGCACTGCCGGCCTTGCGGCCGTTTCTGGAGAAGATCCACGCCGGCATTGCTGTCTCCGAGGAGGCCCGGCGCTGGCAGGTGGAGATGCTCGCTGGCGACCCGGTGCTGATCCCCAACGGGGTGGATACCGGCGCCTATCGGGAAGCGGAAGTGCTGCCCGAGCTGGATCCAGACCGGCCTCGGCTAATGTTTCTCGGTCGCTTCGACGAGCCGCGTAAGGGTCTCCAGGTGGTGCTCGGGGCGATGCCATCGATCCTGCTCCAGCACCCGAACGTCGAACTTTTGGTTGTGGGCGCGGGCTCGGTCGAGGCACTCGGCAAGCGCTTGGACGGGATGGGGTTGAGCTGGGTCCACGGCAGGCAGCCTAGTGAGGCAACGGTGCGGGTGTTGGGCAAGGTCAGTGATGAGGTGAAAGCCCGCGCCCTGGCCAGCAGCGACATCTACGTCGCCCCCAACACCGGAGGCGAGAGCTTCGGCATCGTTCTTGTGGAGGCGATGGCTGCAGGCGCGGCCGTCGTCGCCAGCGATATCCCGGCCTTCAAGGCAGTCGGCGACCAGGGGCGCGCCGCGTGCCTATTCGCCAACCACGACGCAGCCAACCTCGCGCTGAAGATCAACCGCCTGCTGTCGGAGCCCGCGGAGATCCGCGAACTGGCTGCCCGCGGGCAGGACCGGAGCCGGATGTACGACTGGAACACGGTGGCCAGCCGCGTGGAGCAGGTGTACCAGACTGCCACGCTCAAGGGGCGGAAGGTGACCTGCTCGTGATCGCGATACCGACCTGGCTCGTCATACTTGCCGCCGTATTGGCTGTTTTGCTGGTGATTGGCCTGTGGGCCTATTTCACCGCTGCCCGGCTCAACCGCCTGCACATCCGCACTGATAGCGCCCGACTCACTCTGGAGGGCGCGCTGCATGCTCGCGCGATGTTGATAGCCACGCTGCGGCCAGATTTGAAGAAGCAGGCGGATCGGGTGTCCCGGGTGCCCCTGCAGGCGACCGATATGGGGGCGCACTCGGAGGCGGAAAACAGCCTGTTAGCGGCACTGGATGCCACCGTTATTGAGCACCCGGCGTTCATCGCCGCCTCCACGCGCGTTGACCTGGCCGCCCGCTTCTATAACGATGCCGTGTGGGACACCCGTCAGCTGCGTTCTCGGGCAAGCGTTCGGGCCTTTAAGCTGGCTGGTTTCGCGCCTCTGCCCGAGTATTACGAGGCCGCCACGACCGATCACGTGGCGTGAACCTAGCCCTGTTAGACGGGTCAGAACTAGACAGGTTAGACTAGTGGCCTAAAACACCAACGAGCTGGAAGGTGTTGGCGTCCTTAAAGTCGCGCTCCAGAGGGGCCACCGCAAGGTGAACCCGAGGGCTGAGGCGAGTAAGCGCGAGCACAACCAGCCACGAAGAGACGGGAATAACCACGTGAGCAAGGCATCCAAGACCGCTGCGGCGGACGCGTCCATCACCACCGGTTCCGCGCGCGTCAAGCGCGGTTTTGCCGACAAGCTGAAGGGCGGCGTC